>DGHE01000147.1 GCA_002392525.1 Bacteroidales bacterium UBA3856
CATCGTGCGTGCGGTCCTGGAAGCGGTAGATGCAATAACCTTTGTACCCTTTCTTGGCCCACTGGGCGGCCAGGAAGTCACTGCCCCAGATACCGCGTCCGGCTGCGGTGTATTTGGTATAAGCCACAGCCTGGTCTGCGGTGCCATGCAGCATGAGCACCGGACAGGGGGCCTGCTTGTATTTGGGTTCTCCGCTAGTGCTGATGACGGCACCGGCAAAAGCCATGACGCCCTTGAACTGAAAGCCTTCCGGAAGACCTTCGGTACGGCCACGGAGAATATCGTATTCGGCAGCCTGGGCAATGATGGCACCGGCGCTGCTGCCGGCAACCACCAGGTTGGCAGGGTCTATTCCCAGTTCTTCCTTGTTCTCATCAAGGAAGCTGATGGCGGAGAAGAGGTCCTCTACACCCACCTGCTGGGAGAGGAAGAAACGGTCGCTGGCCTGCAGGGCTCCCTTGATGCCTTTTCCCACCTTGAATCCCTTCATTCCCAGCCGGTAATCAATGGTGACCAGCGTGTATCCATTGTCATTGAGGCGCTGGAACCACTGGCGGGTAAAGTTATTGGTGCGCTGACCACTAATGAAGCCGCCACCGAAAACGAAGACGACCGTGGGTTTGGCGTGTCCTTCAAAAGTAGTCTCGCTGCCGGCTGTGGGACGGAAGACATCCATATAGAGGGAGCAGGTGTCACGCTCGGCAAAAAGGTAGGTTTCCTGGGCGGCTGCGCTGAGCGAAACCGTCAGAATAGCCAAAAATAGTCCGAATTTGCGCATAAACAACAGTTTTTATGCGCAAATATACATTCTTGCCTTGCTATTTCCAACTTTTGTCGTACCTTTATGGCCGACAAAGTAGTGTATTCTATGAACAATCAACCCTTTAAAGCAGCACAAAGGGCCGACTTCGTGGGCAGTTTCCTGCGCCCGCAGGCCCTGAAAGAAGCCCGGGCGCAATTTGCCGCGGGCACCATCTCGGCCCTCGACCTCAAAAAGGTGGAAGATGCAGCCATCACAGTCCTCGTCGCCAAGCAAAAAGAACTGGGCTTCAAGGTAGTCACCGACGGTGAGTTCCGCCGTCAGGCCTGGCACCTGGATTTCATGTGGGGTTTTAACGGCGTGGACCATGCACCCACCAAGACCGGTCTCCCGTTCCACGGAGAAACCGCCATGATAGACGACACGTTCCTCACCGGAAAGGTTTCCATGGGCGCCACGCATCCCTTCGTAGACCACTTCCGTTTTGTGAAAGAACTTGCCGGCCCGGACGCAGAGGCCAAACTCACCATTCCGGCTCCGGCCCAGTTCCTGGCCCAGATGATCATGCCCTTTGCAGAGGAGAATACACAGAAGTATTATACGGAAAAGGAGGAGCTCATCGATGATCTGGTCACGGCCTACCGGCAGTTCATCCAGGCCGTATATGCTGCCGGATGCCGCCGCCTGCAGTTTGACGACTGCACCTGGGGTATGCTGGTAGACCCTGCCGCCGTATACATGTGGGGTGTGGACGAAGGCGGATTGAGGGAAATCCAGGAGATGAACCTCGCTGTCAACAATAAGGTCATCGAGGGAAAGCCCGCCGATATGTTCATCAATACACACGTATGCCGTGGCAACTACCACTCTACCTATGCCAACTCCGGCGCATATGACAAGGTAGCCAAGGTCCTCTTCGAAAAGGAAAACGTAGATGCCTACTATCTGGAGTTTGACGACGACCGCTCCGGCGGTTTCGGCCCCCTCAAACACGTAACCGGAGACAAAATGGTGGTGTTGGGCCTCATTACCACCAAGTCTCCCCGCCTGGAGTTCAAGTCCCTGGTCAAGGAGCGCATAGAAAAAGCCGCCGAGTATATTCCGCTGGAACGCCTGTGCCTGAGCCCCCAGTGCGGCTTCGCTTCCTGCGAAATCGGCAACCGCCTCACCGAAGAGGAGCAGTGGGCCAAACTCCGCCTGGTGCAGGAAGTGGCCGGGGAAGTCTGGGGATAATACAATCAGATCTACCTTCCTTCCCGCACTACGCTGACAAGGCGGTCAGGATAGTTGGAGATGATGGCGTCGGAGCCCACCTCCACCATGCGTGCGATGTCGTCGGGCTCATCCACGGTCCAGGGAACCACTTTGATGCCCAGTCCGTGACAGTAGGCTACATTGGTGCGGGTGACTACCTCGAAGTTGGGGGACCACCACGTGGGCGTGAAGCTGATCTTGGACAGGATGTCCACAATATTGTCCTGGTCTTCGGTGAGGTAGGAAAGGACCACCTGCGGCCATTTCTTGTGGATGTATTCCAGGGAACGGACGTCGAAGCTCTGCACGACCAGCCGGTCTCCGAGGTTCTTGGAAAGAAGGAGCGGAATGCATACGTCGCAGAACTCTTTGTAGTCTGGCCACTGTACGCCTTCCCCTTTCCCAGCCTTGGACTTGATTTCAATGTTGTAGCGGAAGGCCGACAGGCCCTTCTCGCGTGCATAGTTCTCCGTGAAGTCAATCAGGGCCGAGGCCAGCGGCTTGTGCTCCGCCACCTTTCTCTGGGCGGGCCAGCGGTCTACCGGCCGCAGTCCCACATCGTACTTGGCAATGCTGTCATACGGCATCTTGTAAAGGTACTCCTTTGGATCCTCCTTCTGGATAAAGGTTCCGTCCGGGCGGATGGAATAGCGAGAGTGGAAATAGTTGTCGTGGGATACCACCACCTCTCCGTCGGCACTGAGCTGGAGGTCGAATTCCAGCGTGTTCACATGGAGGTCCATGGCGTTTTTCATGGACGATACCGTATTCTCCGGCATGAGGCCTGCGCCGCCGCGGTGCGCCTGCAGGTCTATGTAGGAACGGTTGGAGAGGTCGAAGGTGTGGCTCCACTCACGCCCGTCGGGGGCCTTCACCACCATTACTACGGTTGAGGCATACTGGGAAGGCTCTGCGGCATAGAAATGCCACATGGGCTCGGGTTTCTTGTAGCCGGGAATCTTGGAGGCGTCTCCCTTATATACGCCCACAATCTCGTCGCGGTAGTCGGGGGAAATCTCCTGCACCAGGCTGGCCTTTCCCTTATAGACACCGTCTTCGTACCATTCCACGCTCCAGGAAGCATCGGCCATCCATACATTGGCGAGCACGGCATTGGGGTGGAGGGGAGCCTCGTCCATGCCGATGAACTGTACCTGGAAGGTGTCGGGGTAATCCAGGTTGTGCCACTGCCAGTCCACCTTCCCGTCCACGGAAGAAATGACCTGGTAGCCGCGCGGCGTACCGTCCTTGCACCAGTCGGTGGCCCACCAGGCACCGCCCAGGGCAGCTGCGTTGTGGTCGGTGACAAAGTCGTT
The DNA here is from genome assembly GCA_002392525.1 of Bacteroidales bacterium UBA3856. Next base: position 3,331 of record DGHE01000147.1, read on the forward strand.
CACGGCCACGGTATTCATGATGTGCGTGTGACCGGAGAGGATATCTACGTAATAACCTTCCAGGATTTCCAGCATTTTGTCTGCGTTCTCAATGCTCCGGCTCTTGCGCGGGAACAGGAAGCGGATGGGACTGTGCTGGGCCATATAGATGTGCGTGCCCTTGGGAACATAGGCGAGGAGCCCTTTCACAAAGTCCAGGGTTTCCTGCGGGTATCCTTCCTTATAATTATTGGAGGATTTGCCGGGATCTTTGTCCCCGCTGGCCACAAAGATGAGGTTCTCAACACCAATCACAAGGTCGCGGCCCAGCCAGAAGGCATAGTTGTAGGGCCCGAAGGCGGCCTCGTAGGCGGCGCCCGCGGCAACCCCGCTCTTGTTCTGAATGTGGTCGTGGTTGCCGATCACGGCATAGAAGGGAATGCCGGTGGTGGCAATGGCCTCTTTGTAGGCATCAAACATTTCCAGCTTGTTCCAGGCAATGTCTCCGAGGGCGATGCCCACGGTGGGACGCAGTTCGCTGTACTTTTTACTCATGCCCTGCAGGTCTCCGAGCGGACGGCCCAGGAAGCGCCTGCGGTGTTTCTGGTTTTGCATCTGCGGGTCTGAGACAGAGAAGATGGTATAGTCGGAACCCTTCCCGAACGGCTTCAGGTCAAAGTCAAACGTCTTGTTGCCGGCGATGGGCAGATAGAACTGCGGGGCGCCGGAGGAAAAATCGGCCACATAGCCGGACGGCGTAATGACAAAGACGCAGCGGGCCTCCTTGTGGGTGTCCAGGGAGAAACTGCCGTCGGCCTGCGTGACGGTGAAACGGTATCCGTCGCTGACGACGACGCCGGCGAGGGCCTTCTCGCCGCATTTGACGCTGCCCTTGACTTTCTTGGCCTCCAGCGGAAGTGCAAGGAGGGCAAGGACGATGAGTACATTCAGAAGTTTTTTCATATCGGGGTACTATTCAATTCCGTATTTGCGAAGGATAGCCATGACCGGCTCCTCGATGGAGCGGGCCCAGAGGGTGTATCCGTGGTTGTCGGGATGGATGCCGTCCACCGTGCTCTCGTGGTCCGGCGAGGTGGCGCAGGGGTGGATGTAGTAGACGTCCGGGTATTTGGCGCAAGCGATGGCCATGAGGCTGTCTGCGCAGGCAATGCGGTCGCTTTCTTTCTTGGCTGCAGCCGTGTCAAAATTGCGTCCTTCCCGGTAGATGGTGCGCTGGAAGATGAGCGGTTTGCCCGGATGGGCCTTTACGAGACGCTCGATGAAGGGGAAGAGGCGCTCCTGGATTTCCTCCACCGTAGGATTGGAGAACGAGTCGAAGATGAAGGCGTCCACGGGAGCATCGGCCAGCGCCGCTGCAAAGTACGGCTGCAGTTTGGAGTTGCCGCTGCATCCGAGGCTCAGGAGCTGGATGCCGGTGTGGCGGGCAAACTGGGCCGGGTAGGTCATGCCCGGGCGGGAGGTGCTTATCCCATGGGTGAAGCTGGAGCCGAAGATGCCCACGCGGTGGCGGAAGGGGTTTTCCAGGGCTTCCAGGACAGCGCCCTTTTCTACGCCAATCTGGACGGAATACTCCTCGCTGAGCAGCGGCAGGTACAGCAGGCACTCGTGCAGGGTGCCGTCCAGGGCCGATGCGAGTTTTACATCCTCGTACTTGCGGTTACGGGGACCGTCTGCGGCCCAGAGCCACTTTCCGTCCTTGTCGCGGATGTAAAGGTCATAACCCGAAGCGCTGATTCCCATGGTATTGGAGGGATTCTCCATTTCTCCGAAGCGCGTCTTGATGCGGATAACCTTTGAATTGGTGCGGAATGCGACGGCGATGCCGGCCGATTCCCGCACTTGCCGGTTCTCGGATTTCGTGAATCCTTTATATTTGACGGTGTCTACCCGGTGATACGGGTTGGGTGTGTCGGGGAACAGTTTTCCAACTAGCGTAAGGTCAGATGCTTCGGTGTAGCGGAGGTCCTGGGCGAAGGCGGGGGAGAGGGCCAAAAAAGCGGCCAGAATGATGGCAGTAACGATTTTCTTCATTACGAATTATGAGTTTTAGGTGACCAAAGTTAGTAAAAAATATAGTAACTTTACACCCAGAAACTGCAGAATCTGAATAACGATGAATAGACTAAACCGATTTAACCTGCTGTTGCTTGTTGCTTTATCTGTAAATTTAATAGCCTGCCAGGGCTCCGGCAGCAGTGATACAGAAGTAGAAAAGGTTGTAACCACTTATGTTTCCCTCCCTTCTTCCCTTGAAGTTGAACGTGGACAGGCCGTCCAAATCCCGCTGATGGGTAAAACCGGTATCAAGGAAACGGACAACGTTGTGCTCCGGAGTGTCGCCAATCAGGATTTCGTTACTCCTGTCCTTACTGTGAAAGACGGTTCTTCGCTTTCCTTTGCCCTTCCTCAAGACCTTGTGAACGGACAGTACAAATTCTATATCCAGCGTAACCAGGTCAGTTTCTATGTTGGGGTACTCAATCTTTCCATCCTTGAACCGCTGGTGGTGGAACCAGCCGCCGGTACTACGGTCTACGGCATTGTCACTTGCGAGGGAAAGGGTGTTCCCGGCGTGCTGGTGTCGGACGGAGACCTCATTGTGAAGACGGATGCAAACGGAATTTACCAGATGAAGTCTTCCAAGAAGTGGCAGTATGTTTTCATAATCATTCCTTCCGGCTATGAGGTTCCCCTGCAGGGAATCCTTCCGGAGTTCAGCGTAGCGCTGGAGAAGGAAGTGGCCGATGCTGAGCGCAAGGATTTCCGTCTTGTCAAATCTTCCAATGACAACTTTACGCTTTTTGTTCTTGGAGACATGCACCTTGCCAACCGCAATGACGACACCAAGCAGTTTGCCGAGGTAGCCAAGACCCTGAATCGCAGCATTTCTAATGCGCAGGGTAAAACGTATTGCCTCACGCTGGGAGACATGACCTGGGATCTGTACTGGTATTCGCAGAATTACTCTTTCCCGCAGTATCTTGAAACGGCCAACAGCCATTTCAAGGACATCGCCTTCTTCCACACTATGGGTAACCATGACAACGACATGAACTCCGTGGGAGACTTTGAGAAGGCCTTCCGCTATACCCGCGACATTGCTCCTACCTACTATTCCTTCAATCTGGGCAAGGTGCACTTCATTGTCCTTGATAACATTGATTACAACAATGTGGGAACGGGAGATGCCAATCGCGGAAAGTATGTACTGGACTATACCGCCGAGCAGATGGCCTGGCTTTCCAAAGACCTTTCCTACGTGGACAAGACTACTCCGGTTGTCATTACCTCGCACGCTCCGCTTTCCCGCCCTAACGGCGCTACGTCGTACAATAATAATTATATGGACGGCGCCAACTCGGCCGGAGAAGCCAATATGGCAGATTTTATCGCCGCCCTTGACGGATACAATGTCCATTTCCTGAGCGGCCACACGCATAACCTGTTCAACCGCCGTCACAACGCCGGCTTCGAGGAGCACAACGAGGGCGCCATCTGCGCATCCTGGTGGTGGTCCGGCAAGAAGACGCCCGGCCTGCACCTGTCCCAAGATGGCACCCCCGGAGGATACGCCGTTTGGGAGTTCAAGGGCAAGGACATGAAATACTACTACCAGGCAGCCGGCCATGACGCGAACTATCAGTTCCGCGCTTATGACATCAATGAGGTGGCCAAGGTGGTAACCCCGGCAGCCGGTGGCGGCAACAGCAAGTTTACGCCTTATGTAAGCGCTATGTCCGGCTACCCGGCCAACACTATTCTTGTCAACGTATGGGACTTTGATGAAAACTGGAGCGTGAGTATTACAGAAAACGGCAAGCCCCTTACCGTTACCCGGGATTATGCCTATGACCCGGCCCATATCATGGCGCTCAGTGCCCCCCGCTGCAAGGAAGAGGCCAGTCCCAACTTCCTGACGGTCCAGTGGAGCCACTTCTTTAAGGCGCAGGCTTCCTCCCCGAACTCTACGGTAGTTGTTACCGTCACCGACCGTAACGGCAAGCAGTTCACGGAGACGATGACCCGCCCCAAGACTTTTGCACTGACTGAATACAAAAACCAATAACTCAATCATTAACCTATTTGCGTATGAGACTTTCTAAGATTCTCGCCGCCCTGCTAATCTCTGCCCTTGCCAGCCTTGGCCTGCAGGCTCAGAACCGGACGGTGTCCGGAATGGTGCTCGATGCCCAGGGACTTGCCGTCCCCGGTGTCGGCGTCGTTCTGGAAGGAACTTCCACCGGAACCATGACCGGTGCAGACGGCTCCTACAGCCTCCGGGTTCCTTCCCGCGAAGTGATCCTGGTGTTTTCCAGCCTGGGCTATGTGACTCAGAACGTTACGGTGGGCGCCGGGCAGGACAAGGTGAATGTAACCTTGGCCGAAGACAATATGACCCTGGAAGAGACTGTGGTCGTGGGCTACGGTACCCAGAAGAAGGTGAACCTCACCGGTGCCATCACCTCCGTGGAGAGCAAGTCACTGGAAAACCGTACGGCTCACAACCTTACCACCATGCTGCAGGGTTCTGTGCCTGGCCTGAATATTTCCACCTCCAGTGGTAATCCCGGCTCTACCGGCTCCCTGAACATCCGTGGATACACCTCCATCAACGGTGGTGAACCCCTGGTGCTCATCGATGGTGTAGAGGGCAGCATCAACCGTATCAACCCGCAGGATGTCGCCTCCATTTCCGTTATCAAGGATGCATCTTCTGCTGCCGTTTACGGCGCCCGTGCCGCCTATGGCGTTATCCTGGTAACCACCAAGGGTGGTGATGACAAGGACAAGGCCACCGTCCGTTACAGCGGCCGCTGGGGCTTTGAGCGGCCTACGACTTCTACCGATTGGGAAACCACCGGTTACTGGTCTGTCTATACCATCAACAAATTCTGGTATGAGAGCAAGGGCTCCAATTACGTGAACTATACGCAGACCGATATGATGGAACTTCTGCGCCGTGTGAACGATAAGACAGAGAATCCCGAGCGTCCCTGGGTCGTAATCCAGGATGGCAAGTACAAGTACTATGCGAATACCGACTGGTGGCACGAGCTCTACAGGGACGTGCATCCTACCACCAACCACAGCCTCAGCGTAAGTGGTGGCAGCAAGGCCGTCAAGTACTATGTGTCCGGCCAGTACGACCGACAGGAAGGTATGGTGAAAGCCCGCCCCGACGTCTATCAGAAGTATAACCTCAGGGCCAAGGTGGATGCCCGGATCAACAAGTGGATCCGCCTTAGCAACAATACCAACTTCTTTGTAAGCTCGTATGATTTCCCGGGCCTGGCCGATATCCAGGACTCCTTCGCATACGGTGACCGTCACGCTCCGGCCTGCTTCCCCATGAAGAACCCGGACGGAACCTGGATTTACTTTGCCAACGGCCTTCCGTCCTCCTACCGTCTGGCCAATGGCCGTCACTGGGCCTATGCCAGCAACAACCTGAATCTTGAGAAGAGAACCGACCTGGCTACCACCACGGAACTCACCCTTACTCCTTTCAAGGGCTTTACCTTCAAGGCCAACTATACGTATCGCACCTACAATAACCACGATACGCACCGCCGCAACCTGATCGAGTATTCCCAGAATCCCGGCGAAGTGGTGGTCTACAGCAATGGCGGCGCCTACGACAACTACATGACGGAAGATATCAAGGAGTATGTCCGCCAGACATGGAATGCCTACGCCACGTATGAGTTCGACCTCCAAAAAGCGCATAACTTCAAACTGATGGCCGGTCTCAACTTCGACGACTATCATTACAAGCGTGTCGGCTCCAAGGGTTATGACCTCATCTCCACTGAGTTGTCAGACCTGGCCCTTATCAGTACCGCCACCCGTTCTCCGGAACTCACCGGCGGCCAGTCGGCATGGAGAATGGCCGGTTTCTTCGGCCGCTTCAACTATGACTACAAAGGCCGTTATCTCGTAGAAGTATCGGCCCGTTACGACGGTTCTTCCCGCTTTACCACCGGTCACAAGTGGGGCTTCTTCCCCTCGGCATCCCTGGGATGGCGCGTGAGTGAGGAACCCTTCTTCGAGCCCCTGAAGCACGTGGTGAACAACCTCAAGATCCGTGCTTCCTATGGTACCCTGGGCAACCAGAATGTGGGTAACTTCTCCTTCATCCGCCTGGTGAACTTCAAGGACTTCGGCGCCTTTAACTTTGGCGGAAGCTCCATGGCCCGTTACACCAACCTGGGAGACCCTGTGGCTTCCGACAAGACCTGGGAGACTTCCAAGCAGACCAACCTGGGTTTGGATGTGGCCCTCTTCGGTAACAAACTCGAGTTCACCGGCGAGTTCTACATCCGCGACACGGACGGCATGCTCACCGACGGTATGGACCTTCCGGCCGTGTATGGCGCCGCTGTGCCCCAGATGAATGCCGCCGACCTTCGTACCAAGGGTTACGAACTCTCCCTCAGCTGGAGAGACTCCTTCAAGCTCTTCGGCCAGGACTTCGAGTATTTTGTGAAGCCCACGCTGAGTGAGTATCGCTCCAACATTACCCGCTTCAACAACGACACCAAGCTCTTGAGCAACTACTACGAGGGAATGGAACTGGGAGAGATCTGGGGCTTCCATGTGGACGGTCTCTTCGCTTCCAATGCCGAGGCTCTCGAGTACACCGGCCGCGTGGACCAGTCTTACTGCAACGCCAACCTCAACGGCGGCTGGAAGGCCGGTGATGTCAAGTATGCCGACCTCGATGGCGACGGCGTCATCGGCATTGGAAAGAATACCCTGTCCGACCACGGAGACCTCATCTATCTGGGCAACTCGCTGCCCCGCCTGCACTATGGTATCCAGGCTGGCTTCTCCTACTTCGGATTTGACGTAAGCGCTTTCTTCGAGGGAACCGGCAACCATTACTGGTATCCTTCCCGCTACAACTTTGACTTCTGGGGTCCTTACAGCCTGGGTTATCCCACTTTTCTGGCCAAGAACTTCCTGGACAACTGCTGGAGCGAGGACAATCCCGACGCATACTTCCCGCGTCCCCGTTCCAACGTGGCTTCCAATGGCGGCGGCGAACTGGGTCGTGTGAACGACCGTTATATCCAGAACATCCGCTACCTGCGCTTCAAGAATCTCACTGTCGGCTACAATCTGCCCAAGTCGCTCATCTCCCGTGTGGGCCTGGAGGGCGTGAGAGTGTATTTCTCCGGTGAGAACCTGGCCTACTGGTCGCCCATCAAGAAGATTACCGACCACCTGGATCCGGAAAGCTGCTTCGACCGCGACGGAGATCCCGTAAACGACCTCAACAACACGTCGTATCCCTGGCAGAAGACTTTCATGTTCGGTATTGACATCACCTTCTAATGGAAACGAGTATGAAAAAGAGAATTATATATTTTGCGCTGGCTGCCTTCGCTGCAGTTTCTTGCAATCTGGACAAATGGCTCACGCTGTCTCCGGAATCCCAGCTCACTCCCGACGCTTATTTCAGAACGGCCGAAGACCTTCAACTGTTCACCAATACTTTCTATAACAACCTTCTGGACAAGACTCCTTTTGCCCGTGAAAGTGATGTGTTCGTGGAAGTGAATCCTTCCAGCCTTATCCGCGGTGGAAATGACCGCACCGTTCCGGCTTCCGGCGGCGGCTGGTCCTTTACCAACCTTCGTAAGATGAATACGCTGCTTGCCAACGTGGACAAGTGTACCGATGCCAAGGCCGTGACGGAATACGTCGCCCTTACCAAGTTCTGGCGTGCGTATTATTATGCCGACATGGTTCGTAAGTTCGGCGACGTTCCGTGGATTGACCGCGAACTGGGTTCTGCCGACGATGCCCTTTACAATCCGCGTGACACCCGCGAGACCGTACTTCAGCACATGCTGGAGGATATCGAAGTGGCTATCCAGGACCTGCCCGGCAAAGCCAAGGCCCCCGAGACCGCTTACCGTGTGAACAAATATACGGCTTTGGCGCTCAAGGCCCAGTTCTGCCTGTTTGAAGGCACCTTCCGCAAGTATCACTCCACGCCGGCCCCTTTCGAGGATTCTTACACGGCGGCCGATGGAACCACGCATTCCTGGCAGGATTATCTTGAGATGGCCGCAGAGGCCGCAAAGGAGCTGATGGATTCCAAACAGTACAAGCTGTTCACCACCGGCAATCCCTCTAAGGATTACCTGGCGCTGTTCAATTCCAATGATGCCAATACCGACGAGATCATCCTGGCCGTCAACTATGACCGTGACCTCAAGATCATGCATGACTGCAGCCGTGAGATGACGGCCCAGACGGCCGCCCGCTTTGGCATGACCAAGAAAATGGTAGATATGTACCTGATGGCCGACGGCACCCGTTTCACCGACAAACCCGGCTGGAACGTGATGACTTTCGCCGATGAAGTGGCCGGCCGCGACCCTCGTCTTGCCCAGACGATCCGTACTCCCGGCTACAGTTGGAAGAATCCCGGCGTGAGCAAGGACGGTCCCGAGTTCGCCTACTGCCAGACAGGCTACCAGCCCATCAAGTTCGTGCAGGACTATTCCCTTAAGCCGTATACCGCCGACAACTCCTTCAACGACATGCCGGTCATCCGCTACGCAGAGGTTCTCCTGATTTACGCCGAGGCCAAGGCCGAACTTGGAACGCTTACCCAGGACGACGTGAACATCTCCATCAAACTGCTGAGAGACCGTGCCGGCATGCCTAACCTGAATGTGGAAGAAGCCAATGCCCACCCGGATCCTTACCTGATGTCTGAGGAAACCGGCTATCCCAATGTGACGGACGGCAACAAGGGCGTCATTCTTGAGATTCGACGTGAACGCGCCATCGAGCTCTTCCAGGAAGGCTATGGACGTTACTTCGACCTCATGCGCTGGAAGGCCGGCTACTGCCTCAACCAGCCGATGTACGGCATGTACATCCCCGGCCCCGGTTCTTACGATTTCGGTGATGCCAGCAAATACACGTTCTACACGGGCAACAGCGATGCCGCCGGTGTCCGTTTCAAGATCTTCGATCCTGCTACCGGTGATGCCACCGCAACGGACGAGCTCTTCTATCTGGTGAACCCGCTTACCGGAGAACTGGCTACTTCCGGTGTCCGCGATGCCCTGAAGACCGTGCCGCACTCCTTCGATGAGTCCAAGCACTATTTCTATCCCATTCCGGAGAAGGAACTCCAGCTGAATGAGAACCTGAAACAGAATCCTAACTGGAAATAAGTCATGAAAAAGATATTTATCCTGATGGCCGGAGCGCTCCTCCTGGCTTCCTGCGCAAAGGAAGCCGGCCCCTCCGTCGCCAAGGCTGTGCTGGGCGATGTGTCCCTCATGGATTTTCCGGCCCAGAATCCTACGCCCAAAAGCGTGACCATTGTCTCTGACGGCACATGGCATGTGACGGCTCCTTCCTGGATTGTAGCCGATCCCAGCACCGGTAACGGGGAAACCGTCGTTACGGTTACTGTTTACGAAAACATGGATGAGGCCGGTATGCTGGAGCCCAGAAAAGATACCCTTTTCCTCTCCGGTAACAAACTCTCCAGCCGGCACATGATCATTGTAACCCAGGCCGGCGATCCCTACCGCAATGCCCAGCACTCCACCGTGAGCGAAATTGCCAGTCTTGCCGACGGCAAGTCCTTCATTTTGGATGAGGGTGTGGTCGTCGCCGTCGCCGGCTCCGGCTTCGTCGTGTCGGATGGTACGGTGAACGTGTATGTGAGCAGCGCACAGAAAGTTTCCGTGGGCGACAAGGTGACGTTGAAGGGCATCAAGGGTACCGCCAACGGCGTTCCCGTCGTTTCTCAGGCCGATGCCTGTAGTGTAACGGAAGCCGGCGCCTTCGAGTATCCCGAGCCGCTCGACCTGAATGAGCAGATCGCCGCCTACACCGCCGCTTCCATGGATTATGTCAAGGCCAGCGGTATCGTTTCGGCCGGCAACCTTGTGGTGACGGCAGGTGAAGCCGAGTATGTCGTGAAGCAGATCGACGCCCCGGCCGGAATGAGCCTCTCTGCCCTGAATGGCCATAAGGTAACGCTGTGGGGTTACTCCTACGGCATCCTGGGTGCCAAGATGCTGGGCGTCCTGGCTACCAAGATCCAGGACGACGGCCTGGATCAGGTCATCTATTTCGAGGATGATTTCGAGTGGCTGGCTCCTTGGACTGCCAAAGGCGTCTCCGACGATGTGGCGAACAATTCGGTCAATACCGACGGCGCTCCCAATGTGTTCGGTAATGCTGCTACCTATGGCGATATGATTGCCAAGTTCCAGGAGATCGGCTATGGCTTTGTGTGGGGATGGAAGGGTCAGGATTGGTCTGACGGGAATCCCGATAACGGCAACAAGCGCACACTGTATCTTCAGAAGAACTATCTCAAGTTTGGTAAGACCTCCTATAGCTCCGGTCTCCGTACACCTGCCTTGAAGGCTATTGAAGGGACGGATGACGTGCTTCTGAGCTTTGACTGGTGCTACTGCATGACCGGTACCGGCCTGCCCGACCTGACCACCCTTACGCTGGTCATTGAAGGAGATGGCACGTTTGCCGATACGCAGGACAAAGTGAGCGGTACCCTTGTATCTGAACAGCCCATTGACGGAGGCGGAAAGACGAAACTGGAATGGCAGCATGCAGAGGTCCGCATCAACGGTGCATCGGCCACAACTACGGTTACCATCCGTCCTACTAACAGTGATCCGACGGTCACCAACAGCGCCCGCAAGCAGAACCGCTGGTATCTGGACAACATCAAGGTTGTTCCGGCCCAAGGCGGTCAAGGCGGCGGTGTAAAACCCGGTACCACGGTCCTTGATGAAGATTTCGAGTGGCTGGCCCCTTACGCCGAGGCTGCCAAGGCTCCGGATGACGTGACCGACAACAAGGTTGGATCTTCGCCCAACATTATGGCCGTAGCAGATTTGCAGCCTATCATGGCTGCACTCCAGGACAAGGGATATGGATATATCTGGAGTGGCAAGGGCATTGAGGGCTGGCAGACATCGGCCCCTACCGACAGCAACGGGCAGACGCTGTACCTGCAGAAGAACTACCTCAAGTTTGGCAAGACGGACTACAGCTCGGGTCTGGTGCTTCCCGCTATCAGCGCCCTGAGTGGTGCTACCAATCTGGAACTGACCTTTGACTGGTGCTGGTGCATGACCGGAAAGAGCAAACCCGACATCATGACCCTGACGGTTGAGGTTGACGGCGTTACCACCGAACTCACCTCTGATCAGCCCACGGAGAAGGATCTTACCAAACTGGAATGGCAGCATGCTACGGTGTCCATCACCGGTGCAACCGCAGAGAGCCGCATCATCCTGCGTCCTACCAACACAGACCCTTATGTATCCAACTCTGCTCGCGGCCAGAACCGCTGGTATCTGGACAACATCAAGATTGTGACCAAGTAGGTTGGACAGAATAAGTGCTGGAAGGGATCGGCCCGGAGGGGTCGGTCCCTTCTTGTTTTTTTGCCATCTTTTTCCTATCTTTGTATGTTTTAAGGAACAGTAAAAGAAATGGATAAAAACGAAGAGAAAGATATGATGGAGGAAGTCGGGGCAACTGGCTACACCGAGCAGGTAGAGATAGACCACGAAATGCGTACGGCCTACATCGACTACTCCATGTCGGTGATTGTGTCCCGTGCCCTTCCGGACGTGCGTGACGGCCTCAAGCCCGTACAGCGCCGCGTGCTGTTCGGCATGGACAACATGGGCCTCAGCTACAGCGGCCAGACCAAGAAGAGCGCCCGTATCGTGGGTGAGGTCATGGGTAAGTTCCACCCGCACGGAGACTCCAGCGTGTACGACGCCATGGTGCGTCTGGGCCAGGAGTGGAACCAGCGCTATCCCATGGTGAAGGGCCAGGGCAACTTTGGCTCCGTGGACGGTGACTCTCCCGCTGCCATGCGTTACACGGAGGCAAAGCTCCAGAAAATGGCGGAGGACGTTCTCGGAGACATGGACAAGAACACCGTGGACATGGTGCTCAACTTCGATGACACTCTGGAAGAGCCTACCGTGCTGCCCACCAAGGCTCCGCTGCTGCTGCTCAACGGTGCTTCCGGTATTGCCGTAGGTATGGCTACCAACATGGCTCCCCACAACCTCGGAGAGTGCTGCGACGCCATCTGCGCCTACATCGACAACCCGGAAATCACCACCGACGGGCTCATGCAGTACATCAAGGGCCCGGATTTCCCTACGGGAGGCCTGGTGATGGGCCGCTCCGGCATCAAAGAAGCCTACGAGACCGGCCGCGGCCGCATTGTGGTGCGTTCCAAGACGGAGATCGAAGTGGACGACAAGGGCCGTGAGACCATCGTCGTCACCGAAATCCCGTACATGGTGAACAAGCGCGAGATGATCGAGAAGATTGCCCAACTCGCCGACGAAAAAAAGATAGAAGGCATCTCCTACATCAACGATGAAAGTTCCCGCGGTGAAACCCGCGTCGTCATCCGCCTCAAGCAGGGCACCAACTCCGGCGTAGTCCTGAACATGCTTTTCAAGTACAGCCCCCTGCAGAGCAGCTTCTCCTTCAATAACGTGGCTCTGGTAAAAGGACGTCCCCGCACCCTGAGCCTCAAGGAAATCATCAAGGAGTTCGTGGACTTCCGCCACGAGGTAGTGGTTCGCCGCACCCAGTTCGATCTGGACAAGGCCCAGAAGCGCGCCCACATCCTGGAAGGTCTCCTCAAGGCCATGGACCTCATCGACGAAATCGTCCATATCATCCGCTACGAGTCCAAGAGCATCGAGGAAGCCAAGACCATGCTCATGGAGCGCTATCAGTTCTCCGAGCCCCAGGCGGCCGCCATCGTGGAAATGCGTCTCCGCCAGCTCGTCGGCTTGGAACGCGAGAAGCTCCAGAACGAGTACGACGACCTCATGAAGTTCATCGCCCGCTGCCTGGAAATCCTTGGCTCTGTGGAGGAACAGTTCGGCGTTATCAAGGCCGAAACCCAGGACCTCAAGGCTCGCTACGGAGACCCTCGCCGCACAGAGATCACCCTCGCCGACGACGAATTCAACCCCGAGGACTTCTATGCCGATGAAGACCAGGTCATCACCATTTCCCACCTGGGCTACATCAAGCGCACCCCGCTCACCGAGTTCCGCACCCAGAACCGCGGCGGCGTGGGCATGAAGGGAAGCGCCACCCGTGACGAAGACTTCATCGAGCACGTCTATATTGCCAATACCCATAGCACGCTTCTTCTCTTTACCCAGAAAGGCCGATGCTATTGGCTCAAGGTATACGAGATTCCGGAAGGCAACCGCAGCTCCAAGGGCCGCGCCATCCAGAATATCCTCATGATCGAACCCGACGATGCCGTGCGCGCATACCTCAATGTGAAGTCGCTCAAGGATGAAGAATTCATCAACAACAACTACATCATGATGGTTACCCGGAAGGGCGTAGTGAAAAAGACCACTCTGGAGGCCTACTCCCGTCCCCGCACCAACGGTGTCAACGCCATCAACATCCGCGAGGACGACGAACTCCTGGAGGCCATCCTCACCAACGGCAACTGCAATATCATGATTGCCGCCAACGGAGGACGCTGCGTAAGGTTCGATGAATCAGAGGCAAGGCCCCTCGGCCGTACCTCCACCGGTGTCCGTGGCATCAATCTTGATGAAGATGACTTCGTGATTGGCGTTTCCAGCCAGGACCCGAACGCTGAAGACGCTGCAAAGCACCAGGTGCTGGCCGTTTCCGAAAACGGTTACGGCAAACGCTCGGAAGTAGACGACTACCGCCAGACTTCCCGCGGTGCCAAGGGCGTCAAAACCCTGAACATCACTGAAAAGACCGGTAAGTTGGTAGCTATCAAGAACGTTACCGATGAGGATGACCTCATGATTATCTGCCGTTCCGGTATGACCATCCGAATGCCTGTCAGCACCATCCGTGTTGCCGGACGTGCCACTCAGGGCGTCAAGCTCATCAACATAAGGGAAAAAGATTCCATCGCAGCCATCTCCGTAGTCGCCCACAGCGATGAAGAAGAGAGCCAGGCTGCAGAAGGAACCCCCGCAGAGGAATAATAATCAAACATTTATAGTATGAAAAAGTTAGTTTTCGCACTTGCACTGGCCTGCTCCCTGCAGCTTGCCTATGCTCAGAAGCCCGATGCAGCTATGCAGAAGGACGTGGATAAGGCCCTCGAGGCTTCCAAGGATGCCAAGAAGGCTGCCAAAGCCGGAACCTGGACCAAACTGGCCGAGGCCTACATGAAGGCTTATGAGAATCCTACCGCCAACATTACCCTTGGTATCGACAAGAATACCTTTGGAATGATGAACAAGGAAAAGCCCCTTTCCCAGAGCAATGTGGAGGTGGGTGGCCAGACCTTCGAAAAGTGGGAGCTCTCCCATGTGAACATCTACTTCAACGAGGCCGGTGTGCTCTCCCTCGTGGAAGTGACCAAGCCTTCCGTGGAAGGTGACCTGCTGTGCGAGGCCGCCAAGGCCTATGTCAAGGCTTTCGAACTGGGTGCCAAGGAAAAGGATATCGCTCCCAAGCTCAAGGTTATTGCCGATGACTACTACAACGACGGTTTCACCGCTTATCAGCTGGGAGACATGGCCAAGGCCAGCGACAACTTCATGGGCGCCTTCGAGGTGTCCTCCACCCAGCCTGTTACCGAAGTGAACAACGACGCTGCCTACAACGCCGCTTTCACCGCCATGCAGGTAAAGAACTACGACCGCGCCAACAAGTACTACACCCAGTGCCTCACGAATGGCTTCTACTCGGACGGTAACGTCTATGCCAACCTCTCCGAGTGCGCTCTTGCCCAGGCCGATACTACGGCTGCCAAGAACTATCTGGCCACCGGTCTTACCAGCTACCCCGACAATGCCGCCATCCTCACCAACCTCATCAACCTGTATCTGCAGACCAATGAGGATCCCGCCAAGATTGTGGAACTCCTCGATGAGGCCAAGAAGGCCATGCCCGACAACCCTTCCCTCTATTATGTAGAAGGTAACATCTACACCGGCATCAAGGACTTCGAGAAGGCCCTGGCCGCCTACGACAAGGGACTTGCCATCAACGACAAGTACGACATGTGCTACTACGGCAAGGCCAACGTGGCCCTCAAGAAAGGTGAAGCCATCGTGGACGAGATGAACGCCCTGGATGTGCGCGAGTGGAAGAAGTACGACGAGCTCGCCGCCCAGCTCACCGAGGTTTACATCAGCGCCCTGGAGCCTTTCGAGAAGTGCTACGAAGTGAGCGAGATCCCTGAGGTGAAGGCCGCTGCCGCCGACTACCTCAAGCGTCTCAACTTCCAGCTGCGTAACGTAGATCCCAAGTACCAGGAAGCCTACGAGAAGTGGAACGCCATCGTGGAAAACGCCCAGTAGTTTTCTCCCCCTGTAAATGATTTGGTGTGCAAGTCGGTTGATTTGCACACCAATTTTTTGTATTTTTGCCTGTATGAAAAAAACGGTCACCCTCGAAGCCATCGACCCCATCGAAATCTATGGGGTGGGCAATAAAATCCTTACCGAATTCTGCTCCTACTTTCCGCATCTGAAGGTGGTGGCGCGCGGCAATGAACTCATCCTGGAGGGCCGCGAAAGTGACATTGCGGAGTTCAATATCCGCTTTGCGGAGCTGGTGGACAAGCGCCATCACAAGATGAACCTTACCGTCTATGACGTGGAGGATATCTTCGCGGGCGGGGGGCAGTCGCGTCCTACCGCCGATGCCGTCATCGTGCACGGCACTGACGGCAAGCCCATCCGCGCCCGCAACAAAACCCAGCAGGATCTGGTATCGGCCTACTTTGAGAACGACCTCATCTTTGCCGTGGGCCCTGCCGGAACGGGAAAGACGTATATGGCCATTGCCCTGGCGGTGCGCGCACTCAAAAACCGCGAGATCAAGCGTATCGTCCTTACCCGTCCGGCCGTGGAAGCAGGGGAGCGCCTGGGTTTCCTTCCCGGAGACCTCAAGGACAAGCTGGACCCGTATCTGCAGCCCCTCTACGACGCCCTGGCCGATATGATTCCCTCCCGCCGCCTGCAGGAGTTCATGGCCGATGGAACCATACAGATAGCTCCGCTGGCCTATATGCGCGGCCGCACCCTGGACAAAGCCTGCGTCATCCTGGATGAGGCCCAGAACACCAACCTGGGGCAGCTCAAGATGTTCCTCACCCGCATGGGCGTGAATGCCAAGTTCATTGTGACGGGCGATGCCACCCAGATAGACCTTCCCAGAAGGGAGGACAGCGGTCTCCTGGCCGGCATCCAGCTCCTGGAGGGAATCAAGGGTATTGCTACCGTGCGCTTTAGCACGGAAGACATTGTCCGTCACCCCTTGGTTACAAAAATCGTCAGGGCCTTTGACAAGCCGTAAAAAAAACGTATTTTTGTAGGTTAAGGAGGATTATGCTATGAAAAAGACCCTCATACTGGCTGTCATGCTGCTGAGCGTTGTCTCCAGCTGCGACTTCGTGCGTACCCTTGCCGGAAGGCCCACATCGGCCCGGCTGGAGGAGATGCGCGAGGAAAGGATGCGCGCCGAGGAAGCCCGGCACCAGGCGGTGCTGGATTCCATGGAAAGAGCGGAGAAAGCCCTTGCCGAGGCCCTTGCAGCCCGCGAGCAGGAACTGCTGGATTCGCTCACGCAGGCCCACGGAACGGTTCTGAATCCGTCCAGGCTGGGCGGCCTGTTCACAACCAAACTGGAGAGCAAGTACTACATTGTGGTGGGCGCTTTCCGCAACCGTACCTTTGCGGAGCGCAAGCTCACCCAGTGCAACGAGGCCGGTTATACGGCTACCATCATCAGTTTCCGGAACGGGCTCCTGGCGGTTTCCGTGTGCCCCTCCGATAACCTGGAGGAGACATTGAAAAAGCTGAAGCAGATGCGTGGAACCGAAGTATGCCCGGCAGACGGCTGGATCCTGATGAATGTATAGAAGATGAAACGTCTGTTTGTACTGCTTTCTGCCGCTTTCATCGCTACGGGCCTTGGCGCCCAGTACCGTACACCCCTCGAAGACCTGGACGACTCCGAAACCGTCCGGGCCCTCAAGGAACATGTAGCTACGCTGTCGGCCGCCCAGATGGAAGGGCGCAAGGCTGGCAGCGAAGGGGAGAAAATGGCGGCCGATTACCTGGAAGGCTGTCTTAAGGAATTCGGTATCGATATCCTGGCGGCCGGGAACGAATTCAAAGTGGCGGGTTCTCCCGACACCCTCAGCTCCCGCAACGTGGTGGGCTTCCTGGAAGGCTGGGATAAAGCCCAGAAAGACCACTACATTGTGATTGGCGCCCGCATGGATAACCTGGGCATGGACACCTTCGTAGTGGACGGCCAGAAGTTGAACCGCATCTACTACGGCGCCAACGGCAATGCTTCCGGCATGGCACTCATGCTGGAACTGGCCCGCAAGCTGTCTTATTCCCGTTCACTTCTTCGCAGGAGCATCCTTTTCGTGGGATTTGGCGCATCGGCCCAAACTTTTGCCGGGTCCTGGTATTTCCTCAACCGCACCTTCGCCTCCGATGTGGAGAAGATAGACGCCATGGTAAACCTGGATATGCTGGGAACGGCCGGGAACGGCGGCCTTCTGGCGTTTACCGCTTCCAACGGAGACCTCAATGCTCTGGTGAACACCCTGCAGGGGGAGCTGCTGCCCATCCAGGCACAGCTCACTACCCAGGCTCCCTATCCCGGAGACCAGGTGGTGTTTTACGACAAGGAAATCCCCTCTGTCCTTTTTTCAAGCGGCCGCTATCCCGAGCACGCAACCGGCCGTGACACCTACGATATCATAGACTTTGACGGAATGGAGCGGGAACTGGAATACATCTACAGTTTTGTCCAGCACCTTGCAAACGGCCCGCGTCCGCTGTTCCGTAATTCGGACGTGACGCGCAGCGAGAAGGTATCGGCCGATGTCTATGCCTACAGCGATGTGGATGTAAAGCCCATGTTCCTGAATTCGGCAGACCCCCGCATCTTCATGGAACGCTGGGTGTATCCCTACCTCAAATACCCGAAGTATGCCTCTGAGAATGGCATCCAGGGCAGGGTGCTGGTGGAATTCGTGATTGACGAAAAAGGAGAGGTAGGGGACGTGCGAGTGGTTCGCGGCATCCATGAGTCTCTGGATGCGGAGGCACTCCGCGTGGTGAGCGCCTCGCCCAAGTGGCGGCCTGCCCGTCATCACGGCAAGAAAGTGAAAGTGTCCGTGACGGTGAGCGTGGAGTTCCGCCTGGACAAGGGAAAAGGAAAATTCGGAATCAACGGAGTGAAATTAAAATAAGATATGGATTATAATTTTGTAGAGATCGAGAAAAAGTGGCAGGACTGGTGGGCCAAAAACAAGACGTACAAGGCCGAGGTCAATGAGGCCAAACCCAAATACTATGTGCTGGACATGTTCCCGTACCCCAGCGGTGCGGGTCTTCATGTGGGCCATCCGCTGGGATATATTGCCAGCGACATCTTTGCCCGTTACAAGCGCTTGAAGGGCTTCAACGTGCTGCATCCCATGGGCTACGACGCCTTTGGCCTGCCGGCCGAGCAGTACGCCATCCAGACCGGTCAGCACCCGGAGAAGACCACCCACGACAACGTGGCCCGCTACCGTCAGCAGCTGGACCGCATTGGTTTCTCCTTCGACTGGGACCGCGAATTCCGCACCTCAGATCCCGACTATTACAAGTGGACCCAGTGGGCCTTCCTTAAGATGTTTGGCAGCTGGTATAACAACGACCTCCAGAAGGCCAGTCCCATCGAGGACCTCGTAGCCGCCTTCGAGAAGGGAGGATCGGCCGCCGTGAACGCCGCCTGCAGCGAGGGAAAGCCGTTCAGCGCCGCGGAGTGGAAGGGTTTCTCCGAGAAAGAGAAGGCCGATGTCCTCATGCGCTACCGCATTGCCTATCAGGGAGAAAGCACCGTGAACTGGTGCCCGGCCCTGGGTACGGTTCTCGCCAACGATGAGGTGAAAGACGGTTACAGCGAGCGCGGCGGTCACCCCGTTTTCCAGAAGAAGATGACCCAGTGGCAGCTGCGTGTGAGCGCCTATGCCGCCCGCCTGCTGGACGGCCTGGAGAAACTGGACTGGACCGACTCTCTCAAAGAAATGCAGCGCAACTGGATTGGCCGCAGCGAGGGTGCCGAGATGGTGTTCAAGGTGGCGTGCGACGGTCAGGAGCATGACGTCACCATCTTTACCACCCGTGCCGATACCGTTTTCGGCGTCACCTTCATGGTGCTGGCTCCCGAGAGCGAGTGGGTTTCCAGGCTCACCTCAAAAGCGCAGAAAGAAGAGGTGGAAGCCTATCTGGAGCAGGTAAAGAAGAAAACCGAGCGCGAACGCATGGCCGGCAAGGCTGTGACGGGCGTATTCTCCGGTTCTTACGGCATTAACCCGCTCACCGGAGAGAAAGTACCGGTGTGGATTTCCGAATACGTGCTGGCCGGCTACGGCACCGGCGCCATCATGG
>DGHE01000160.1 GCA_002392525.1 Bacteroidales bacterium UBA3856
GCAAGATGTGGACCGTACTCAGCTGTCCCACCGAGGGCCTGGAGTTCGACGCCAAAGCCCTGCACATGATTGACGTGGATGCCGATGGCCGCATCCGCGTGGACGAAGTTATCAAAACTTCGCAGTGGCTCACCCGTGTCATCCGGGATGCCAACCTTCTTCTGAAAGAGGCCGACAGCCTCAGGCTCGATGACTTCAATGTCGATGACCCCGACGGCGCACGTCTCCAGGCATCGGCCCGCCAGATCCTGAAAAACCTGGGCCTCGAGAAAGACGAGATTTCCCTCGCCGATACGGCCGACAACGTGAAGATCTTCGCCGGCACCCGCTTCAACGGTGACGGCATCATCACGCCGGCCAGCGCCTCCGACAAGGCTACCGCAACGCTCATCGAGACCATCGCCGGCATCGCCAGCGCCGTAGACCGCAGCGGCGTCCCCGGCATTACCGCAGACCATATCGAGGCCTTCTACACCGCCTGCGAGGAGTATTCCGAGTGGCAGCACGCCGCCGGCGGAGAAATCTTCCCCTTCGGCGACAAGACCGCCGATGCCCTCGCCGCCGTAGACGCCGTGAAGGAAAAGGTGGCCGATTATTTCATGCGCTGCAAGCTCATCGGTTTTGACGCCGCCCTCGCCGGCGCCGTGGACGTGAGCGTGGAAAAGATTGCCGGCATCGAAGGCAGTCTGGCCGCATCGGCCGATGAAATTGCCAAGCAGCCGCTGGCAAAGCCCACCGCAGACGGAAAACTGGACTTCGCGGCCGTGAACCCCGCCTGGAAGGCCGCCATGCAGGCCGTGACCGCCCTCACGGGTGTGGGAGCAAAACCCGTCACCGAAGACGACTGGGCGGCGCTCCTTACCAAACTGGCCCCTTACTGCACCTGGCTCTCGGCCAAGAAAGGCGCAGTCGTGGAGTCTCTGGGCCTTGGCGCCGTAGAAGCCATCCTCAAGGATAACAAGAAAGCGGCCCTTCTCAATCTCGTCGAGAAAGACAAGGCCGAGGAAGCCAATGCCCTTTCCATCGAAGAAGTGGACAAGGTACTGCGTCTTAACAAGTACTTCTACCGCTTCCTTAATAATTATGTGGTACTTGCCGATTTCTATGATCCCACCCGCAAGGCCATTTTCCAGGCCGGAACGCTGTTCATCGACCAGCGCAGCACCGACCTCTGCATCAAGGTGGCCGGTCCTTCTCCGGAGATTTCCTCGCTCAGCGGCATGTACATCCTGTACTGCGCCTGCACCAGCGAGAAACTGGGCAAGAGCTTCAACATTGCCGCCGTGCTCACGGACGGTGACGTGGACGGCCTCCGTGAAGGCAAGAACGCTGTCTTCTATGATCGCGACGGAAACGACTATACCGCCAAGGTGGTGGCCATCGTGGACAACCCCGTCTCCATCCGCCAGGCCTTCTGGGCCCCGTACAAGAAAGTGGCCCGCATGATCAACGACAAGATTGACAAGAAAGCGGCAGAGAAGAATGAGAAATCCATGTCGGGCCTCACTGAAGTGACCAATCAGGCTACGGACGGAAAGACTCCCGCCATCGCTTCCACCTTCGATATTGCCAAGTTCGCCGGCATCTTTGCCGCCATCGGCATGGCCATCGGCTATATCGGCGCGTTCCTTACTTCCCTTGCGACGGGCATCAGGGAAACTCCTTTCTGGCAGTTGGTGCTCATCCTTGTCGGCCTCATGCTCCTTATTTCCGGTCCTTCCATGTTCATTGCCTGGAGAAAGATTCGTGGGCGTGACCTGGGTCCCATCCTCAATGCCAACGGCTGGGCCATCAATGCCAGCGCCCTGGTGCGTGCCCAGTTTGGCAAGACGCTCACCTCGCTGGCCAAGTATCCTTCTCTCACCGCCGTGGATCCCGCCGCCCGTGCCCAGCGCACCCGCAGGTGGATCTATGGAATCCTGGCTGTCCTGTGCATCATCGCCGGCATTCTCATCGGAACCGGCATCATTAAGCTCTGGTGATGGAAACCAATTTCCCGTATGCCCAATATGTGACCGGCCGTAATTTCGTGGGACGGAGGTCCGACGTGACACTTCTCGGGAACCTGCTCACCCAGGGAGAACACGTGGTGCTGAGCGAGCCCCCCAAGACCGGGAAAACCTCGCTCATCCAGCAAACGCTCTATTCCCTGCGCGTAAAAGGGGTTACGTTTACGGTCGGCCAGTTATCGGCCCTCAATATCCGCACACCGGAAGATTTCCTGCTGCGGCTGGGTGCGACGCTTTTTCTCATGGCTGGCGCTACTCCCTCCGATTTCGCAGGCCTTTGTGCCCGGTATCTGGACGGAACGCACTTTGTCTTTGACCCCGTTGCCTACGAGTCTGAAGGCCGTGTCCTTTCCCTTGCCTGGGACTTGGAGTCCTCCGACGTAAAGGCGCTTCTGGACCTGCCCTTCCGCCTGGCGCAAGACAGGGGAGACCGCTTTATCCTCATTATCGACGAGTTCCAGTGCCTGACTGCCCTCGATGATCCCGATGCCATCCTGCGTCCTCTGTCGCAGTCCCTCAAGGAAAACCGGGATAACCGTCGCTTCTCCTATATCTTCTGCGGGTCGGGCGTCAATGCCATGAAACACATTTTCCATGGCAGCCTGCTGTTTAACAGGCAAGTAGAGCGGGTAAAGCTTTCTCCTGTAGACGAGATTGAGATGGCCGACCACATTCACCGGGGCTTCACGTCGGCCGGTAAGGTTGTGGAGAAAGAACTGCTGCAGGGGGCGTGCCGCCTGTTCCGAGGCCACTTGTGGTATATCAACCACTTTGCCTCCATCTGCGACGGCATGACGCGCGGCTACCTCATGGAGCCGGGTCTTGTGGATGCCCTGGCTTCCCTTATCTCGGTGCACGAGCCCCGCTTTATAGATATCATGAGCGGGCTCACCACGCACCAGGTCAATCTCCTGAAGGCTACGGTAGAAGGCGTTACGCGCTTTTCCAGCGCCGAGGTTATCCGGCAGTACGGCCTTAACTCGTCGGCCAACGTAAAGCGCGTGAAGGATGCCCTCATGAAAAAGGAAGTGCTGGAGTTTGACGAGGACGACAAGCCCACCATCATCGACCCCCTGTTCGAGTACTGGGTCAAGAAGTATTACTTCGAAATGAAGGAAGCATGAAAAAGAGAATCGTTGTGTTGACAGGAGCCGGTGTCTCGGCCGAAAGCGGCTTTGCCACGTTCCGGGATACCGGCGGCCTGTGGGAACAGTATGACGTGAATGACGTCGCCTCCATCGAGGGCTGGTACCGCAACCGTGCGCTGGTGCTGGACTTCTACAACCAGCGGCGTACCCAGCTCAAGGACGCCAAACCCAATGCGGCCCATGAGGCCATTGCAGCCCTGGAGAAATCCTATGACGTAGACGTGATTACCCAGAACGTGGACAACCTCCATGAGCGTGCCGGTTCTACCCGTGTGCTGCATCTTCACGGAGAACTCACCAAGGTAAGGCCGGAAAACGGTATCTACGACCGCACCGCCTCCGAGGCTGAGGTCATCGATGTGGGCTATGAACCCGTGGTACTGGGAGACCTGGCCCCGAACGGCAGCCAGCTGCGTCCGCACATCGTTTTCTTCGGAGAGGCTGTTCCCAATATAGAAAAAGCCATCGACCTGGTTTCCCGGGCCGATGTCCTTCTCATTGTGGGTTCCTCGCTGCAGGTATATCCTGCGGCCGGGCTGTATCGCTATGCGGGTAACGAGTGCCCTATCTATGTAATCGATCCCAAACCGGTTCCCATCATGGACCCCCGGGTGACGTTCATCCAGGATGTTGCGTCCAAGGGGATGTCCCGGTTCGTTTCCCTTCTGGAGGCTTAGAACCGGCGTCCGCCGCCAAATCCGCCCATACCGCCACGGAAACCGCCGCCCATAGGGCCGCCGGCACCGGGACGGAAGCCGCCTCTGTTCCCGCCGCCGAAGCTGCCGAAGCGCCAGGTGAGGGTGAGCATGATGTATCGGCCCAGGGTGTTGTTACGCGTTTCCTGATAGTAGTTGTCGGTGATATTCACCCTCAGGTTCTTGGACTGGTCCAGAATGTCGTAGGCATTCAGGGACAGGGTGGCCTGGCGGTGGAACAGCGGAGTGGAAATCTTGGCGTTCCATACCAGCTGGGGATCCTGCGGGGTGGTATAGCCGTTGTACCAGCGGTAGCTGGCATCGGTGCTCAGTTCAATTCCGCTCTGCCCGATAGTCCACTTGACGGAACCGCGTACCTGGTTGTTCCAGGTGGCGGCCGTGGCGGCCTGCACGGTGTACCAGGGCTTGCTCACACGGGTGCTTCCGGTTGCCTGCAGTTCCAGGTAGTCTGAACGGTAGGTGAGGGACAGGCGCTCCATTACGGAGAGGCTGCGGGTGGTGTTGTCCAGAAAGTTCTTGTCCCACAGGGCATTGCTTCCCTCAAAGTAATCCTGGTGGAATTTCTCGTAGTTGAAACTGTCGGCCGTGAGGTAATCGCTCATGTCCAGGTTGCTCTTGCCCACGAAGCTGCCGCTCTTGGAATAGGAGGCGTTGGTCATGTTGGAGATAGAGAAGTTGGACTTGGCGATAGGAGCGTTGAGGGAGACGCGCAGGCTGCCGTTATAGGTGTTGTGGCCGTTGACGGGGAAACTGTACTGTCGGCCGTTGTTGTCGTACCAGGCTGCGTTGGTAATAGGATTCTGCGTCATGCCGCCCTGCAGGTTGATGCGCAGGGAGAAGAAGGTCTGGCGGTTGGAGATTTCCCACTCGTTGCGGAGGTTGTGGCTGAAGTAGGGCGTAAGGTAAGGGTTGCCCAGGCTCATGCTCAGCGGGTTGGAGTTGTCCATGACGGGCATCAGTTGGCTGGTGGAGGGCTGGCTGCTGCGGCCGTTGTAGAACAGGCGTACGTTGGAGTTCTCGTTGAAGTCGTAGAAGACCATGGCACGGGGAGCGAAATTCCAGACCTTGCTGTTGTACTCCTTTCCGTTGGTCATGTTGTAGGTGTTGGTGGGGACGGCCGATACACCCAGCTGGGCGCGGGCCGCCTCGTTCTGGTACATGAAGGCCAGGCCGATGCTCTGGTTGAGGTTGCGGTTGACGATGTTGTTGGTGTAGGTGTCATCCTTCACTTCGCCCTCGGCGGTGTAGGGGAGGGCGCCGCCCATGCCCAGGGTAAAGGCATCGGGAGCCCAGTTGTAGGCACCGCTGTTGTATACCAGCTTGTTGCTCTCAGATACGGCGTAGTTCACGTTGTAACTGCCTTCCAGGTAGAAGTAACCGCCCAGGGGCTCGGTGTAGACCAGACGGGCGCCCACAGACTGGGATTTGGAGCTCTGAGCCACGCGCTGGTTAATCTGGGTGCCGGCAAGGGCATTGCCGTCGGTGTCGAACAGCGTGTTGGTGAGCGACTGGTTGTAACCGTCCATCACGTTGTTGGACAGGTTCCAGGTTACGTTCACGGAAATGGTACGGCCGGGGATGAACAGGCGCTGGCGAAGGAGAAGGAAACCGCTGCTGCTCCAGTTGCGGTTGTCGCCGGAATTGTTGGTGAAACCGCTGTTGGTCTTGTTCACGGTGCCGTCGGCCGCCTTGGTGTCGGTGTCGAAGAGGCTCTGCTGGATGTAGCTTCCGTTACCAAAGTTGAACTGGGGCTGGAAGAGGATGGAGGTGTTCTCGGAGAACTTATGGTCCAGGCGGACGCCAAAGCGGTGGCCGTTGGTGAAGCGGTTGCTCAGACCGTCGGTGCTGCTGACGAGGGTGCTGCCATCGTCACGGTAGGTTTCCTTGTAAGTATTCTCCGTTACGTCTACGTCGGAACCGGTATACATGTAGTTGGCACCCAGCTGCATCTTGTTGTCGAAGAGGTCCCAGTTGCCGTTGATACCGGCGTTCCAGGAAGTGGTGATGCCGTTGCCGCCACCAAAGCCGCCGCCGAATCCGCCGCCACGGCCCATCATGCCGCCGCCGCCCATCATGCCGCCCATCATGTTGCCCACGAGGTCGGTAAAGCCGCGGTTGTTGGTGTTGTTGGCACCGGCGATGATGCTGAGCTGGGAACCTTCCGTGAAGCGGCCCACCATGAGGTTGCTCTGGAAGCGCCAGTCATTCATGGCCTTCGCGCTAGTGGGAACGTCGTGGCCGCCGCCGGCCTGCAGGTTTCCGAAGACGCCGTTCATCATGCCGCGCTGGACGCTGAGGTCGATGATGGTCTCGTCGTTGCCGTCGTCAATGCCGGTGAACTCTGCCTGCTCGCTCTTTTTCTTCACCACCTTCACCTTTTCGACAAGCTTGGCGGGGATGTTCTTGGAAGCCAGCTGAGGGTCGTCCATGAAGAAGGTCTTGCCGTCAATCATGATCTTGTTGATGGTCTCGCCGTTGGCGGTGATGTTGCCGCTCTCGTCCACTTCCACGCCGGGAAGCTTCTTCAGGAGGTCTTCCAGCATGTTGTCGTCGGAGATCTTGAAGGAAGAGGCATTGTACTCCACGGTGTCCTTCTTGATGACGATGGGATTACCCACGGCGCTGACCGATGCGGCGTCCAGCACTTCCTGGTCCAGCGCCATCTTGATAATGCCGAGGTCCATATCGGCCTTCACTTCCACCACCTGCTCGCTGGGCTTGTAGCCCAGGATTTCTGCCTTGACGGTGTACTTGCCGGCACGTACCTTTTCCAGGACGGCCTTACCCTTGGCGTCGGTGAGGGTGTACTTGGGCTGCCCTTTTTCCGGGGTGGCCGATACCGTGGCAAACCCTACGGGCTCGCCGTTCGATGCATCCTGTAACGTAAGGGAAATCTTGTAATTTTGAGCGCTGAGGCTGAGGGCGGTAAGGAGGCCTGCAAGGGCCACGAGGAGTCTTCTAACCATACTTTTTCTATAAAAACCGATTTCTTTGACACAGCGGTGGCGTCAAGGTTTAAAAAGATTTTAAGAAATTCTTTCGGGGTGGTCCTTGATGAACTGTTCCCAGCCGCCTTTGCCTTTTGCGGAGGCGAGGGGAGAAGAGGTTTCGTAGAAGTGGCAAAGGGCGATGGCAAGGGCGTCGGTGGCGTCCAGATGCCGGCTTTCCAGCTTTACGCCCAGGGTTTTCTCCAGCATGAGCTGCACCTGTTCCTTGGACGCGGCTCCGTTTCCTACGATGGCTTCCTTGGCCTTTCGGGGGGCGTATTCGGTGACGCTCTCCACACCGTATTCCTTGGCGGCCAGAATGGCTGCGCCCTGCGCGCGGCCCAGCTTGAGAACCACCTGCGCATTTTTCCCGTAGAAGGGGCTTTCGATGGCGAGCTCGGTGGGGTGGTAACTCCGGCAAACCTCGCCGATGCACTCGTAGATGGCCTGGAGCTTTGCGTAGGCATCCCCTTCCTTCCTGAGGTCCAGTACGCCCATATCCACGTAGGAGGCCTTCTTGCCCTCTACCCGGATAATGCCAAACCCCAGCAGCTGGGTTCCGGGGTCTATCCCCAGTATGATGCGTTCCTTTCCCATCGGCAGGCAAAGATACAAAACTTTGTCTCAAATGTTGCAAAAAACAGGCATCGTATCATTTGTTGCATAAGTGGAAACATATGTTGCAGCACCTCGCGCACCTTATATCTATATTTGTGGCGACACATCCGTAACACGGAACTATTAACTCATATCACATGTTAAAACTGAAATCACTTCTTGTTTCGGCCCTTCTGCTGGCAGGCGTCACTGCCGCCGCCCAGCAGATTACGGTTACAGGTACTGTGACCTCTTCGGCCGACGGCTACGGCGTCATTGGCGCCGCGGTCATGGAAAAAGGTACCAGCAATGGTACGACGACAGACTTTGACGGCAACTTCACCATTTCGGTGAAACAGGGTGCTGTCCTGGTCTTCTCCTCCATCGGCTATACTACGCAGGAGTTACCTGCCCAGGCTCAGATGGCAGTTGTCATGGACGAGGACTCCCAACTGCTGAACGAGGTAGTCGTGACCGGTTATACGGTCCAGCGCAAGGCCGACCTTACCGGCGCCATCTCTACCGTCAACACGGAAGACCTGGCCAAGCAGAATGAGAACAACCCTGTGAAAGCGCTCCAGGGACGCGTTCCCGGTATGAACATCTCGGCCGACGGCTCTCCGTCCGGTGCTGCGACTGTCCGAATCCGCGGTATCGGCTCCCTCAACCAGGGCGCCAACGATCCGCTGTTTATCATTGACGGTGTTCCCACGAAGGCGGGCATGCACGAACTCAACGGTAACGACATCGAGTCCATCCAGGTCCTCAAGGATGCAGCCTCTGCCTCCATTTATGGTAGCCGGGCTGCTAACGGCGTTATTATCATTACCACCAAAAACGGCAAGGATGGAAAAGTGAAAGTAGACTTTGACGCCAGTGTAGCTGCACAGACCTATGCCAACCGTATGCAGGTACTCAATGCCGAGGAGTTTGGCCGCGTCATGTGGCAAGGTTATGTGAATGACGGTCTCAATCCGGAGAGAAACTCGCTGGGTTACCATTTTGACTGGGGCTACGACGCCAATGGCGTCCCCGTCCTGAACAAAATCCGTATGGACAAGTATCTGGATGCCGCAGGAACCACTCCTGCCAGCGATACCGACTGGGTAAAGGAAACCACCCGTACCGGTCTTATCCAGCAGTACAACCTTTCCCTGAGTAACGGTACCGAGCGCGGCAATTCCTACTTCTCCCTGGGTTATTACCGCAACGACGGTATTATCAAGCACTCCGACTTCTCCCGCATCAGTGCCCGTATCAATACAGACTACAAGCTCCTTAAGGTTGGTGACAGGAATATCCTCACCATCGGCGAGCATTTTACCTTGAATCGCACCAGCGAAGTACAGGCTCCCGGCGGATTCCTGGAGAACGTACTCCAGTTCAATCCTTCCATCCCGGTCTATACCACCAGCGGTGAGTTCGCAGGTCCCGTGGGAGGTTATCCCGACCGTGAGAACCCCCTTGCCCGCCTTACCCGCAACAAGGACAACCGTTATTCCTACTGGAGACTGTTCGGCGATGCTTTCTTGAATATCAATCCGGTAAAGGGACTGAACATCAAGACCACCTTTGGTATCGATTATTCCCAGAAGGAACAGCGTATCTTCACTTACCCTGTTACGGAAGGAACCGTAGCCACCAAGACCAATGCCGTAGAAGCAAAGCAGGAGCACTGGCTCAAATGGATGTGGAATGCCATTGCAACCTACAATTTTGAGGTGGGCAAGCATCGTGGCGATATCCTGGTCGGTACCGAAGTTAACCGGGAAGATGACACCTGGTTCAGCGGGAAGGCATACGATTTTGCCGTGCTGAACCCCGACTATATGTGGCCCAACGCTGCTGTCGGCGAGGCCGAATCCTATGGCGGTGGCGGTGGTTATACCCTCATCTCCTATTTTGGAAAAGTAAACTACAACTACGCCGACCGCTACCTGGCCAGCGTCACGCTCCGCTATGACGGTTCCAGCCGCTTTGGCCGCAACACCCGTTTCGGTCTTTTCCCTTCGGTGAGCGTGGGCTGGAGAATTGACAAGGAAAAGTTCATGGAAAATGCTACCTGGCTGGAGAACCTGAAGATTCGTGCCAGCTGGGGCCAGACGGGTACGCAGGATATTGACAACATTGCCCGTTACTCCATCTATGAGAGCAATTACGGTGAGGCCAACTTTGGCGGACAGAGCTATGGTACCAGCTATGATATTGCCGGTACCAACGGCGGTCAGACCCTTCCCAGCGGTTTCCGCCGCATCCAGCTGGGTAATGACAACCTCAAATGGGAAACGACCACCCAGACCAATGTGGGTCTTGACTTTGCCATGTTCAAGAGCGCGCTCTACGGCTCCCTGGAAGTTTACTATAAGAAGACCACCGACATTCTTGTAAGAATGCCCGGCATCGGTGTCATGGGTGAGGGAGCCGACCAGTGGATCAATGCCGGTGAAATGGTCAACAAGGGTATCGAATTCAACGTGGGATACCGCGGTGAAATCGGCGACTTCCAGTACGACCTCGCCGGTAATATCGGCACCTACAGGAACCGTGTCACCAAACTCCCCGAGACCCTTGCAGCCCGTGGTGATTTTGGCGGAAATGGTGTGGAAAGCGTTGTGGGCCATCCGATGGGTGCCCAGGTGGGCTATGTCTATGACGGCATCTTCAAGAGCCAGGACGAGATTGACAACCACGCCATCCAGAGTGGTGCAGGCCTCGGCCGTATTCGCTGGAAAGACCTCAATGACGACGGCGTCATTACGGAAAAGGATCAGAAGTGGATTTATTCTCCCGTTCCGGACTTTACCTGGGGTCTCAACATCTACCTCCAGTACAAGAACTTTGACCTTACCATGTTCTGGCAGGGTGTTCAGGGCGTGGATGTGATTACCAGCGACTTCAAGAAGCAGACCGACCTCTGGACGGGTATGAACATCTCCAACCTCAACAAGGGACGCCGCCTCCTGGATGCCTGGAGCCCCGCCAACAATGCCTCCAATATCCCGGCCGTGAGCATCATGGACAACAACAACGAAAAGCGTGTCTCCAGCTACTACGTGGAGAATGGTTCCTTTGCCAAACTGCGTACCATCCAGCTGGGATACAACTTCTCCGGTAAGGTTTGCGAAGCCCTGCACATGTCCCGTCTGAGGGTGTATGTGTCGGCCCAGAACCTGTTCACCATCAGAAGCCGCAGCTTTACGGGCGTGGATCCGGAAAACCCCACCTTCGGTTATCCTATTCCTTTGAATATCACCGCTGGCATCAATGTTTCCTTCTAAAGAAAGTTCAGTTATGAAAAAGATATTTTTCTTCCTGTGCATGGGTCTTGCCTTCTCTGCGGCTGTTTCCTGCCAAAAAATGCTGAGTGACCAGGTGCCCCAGGGTACCCTCAGCGACGAGCAGGTGAAATCTCCTGCCAATGCAGAGGCCATGGTGGTATCGGCCTATGCCATCTTCACCACCGCGGAGGATATCAACTCCTCCTTCTCCATGTGGAATTTTGATGTCCGTTCCGACGATGCCTACAAGGGTGGCAGCGGTGTAGGTGACGGTGACGTTTTCCACCAGCTGGAAATGCAGCAGGGCGTTCTCACCACCAACTGGAACATCAATGACATCTGGGTGCGCCTGTATAACAGCCTTTCCCGCGTGAACAGTGCCATCGCCCTTCTGAACGAATGTGACGACTCCTTCACGATGAAGGAGCAGCGGCTGGCCGAGATGAAGTTCCTGCGTGCCTACGGTCATTTCCTCCTCAAGCGTCTGTTCAAGCACATTCCTTTTGTGGACCGCTACGACTTCACTTACGAGGAATATCAGAACATGTCCAACACGCTCTACTCCAACGATGAAGGCTGGCAGGTTATCATCAATGATATCAAGGATGCCTTTGACGTGCTGCCCGAGGTGCAGGCCGACAAGGGCCGTCCCACCAAGGCTTCCGCCGCCGCCTTCCTGGCCAAGGTCTATCTGTACAAGGCTTACCACCAGGATGACGAAAAGACCAACGAAGTTACCTCCATCGAAGTGTCTGATCTGGAGAAAGTCATTGAATACACCGATCCCAAATACTACTCCGGTTATGGTCTGGAGGAGGATATCCACAACAACTTCCGCCCCGAGACCGAGTATGAGAACGGTAAGGAAAGCCTCTGGGCCATCCAGTACTCCATCAACGACGGTTCCACCTATGGTAACCTGAACTGGAGCTATGGCCTCATCGTTCCCAATATCACCGGTGTTACCGACGGCGGCTGCGACTTCTACAAGCCCAGCCAGAATCTGGTGAACGCGTTCCGTACCGGAGCCGACGGTCTTCCCCTTCTGGATACCTTCAACAGCAAGGATTATGACAAGGCGACGGATAACGCAGACCCCCGCCTGTTCCTGACGGTGGGCATGCCGGGCTTCCCCTACATGTTCAACCGCAACTACATGATGGAGCAGACCACCGTATGGAGCCGCTCCGGCGGAAACTATGGCTATTATGTGACCCTCAAGCACAACGTAGATCCGGCCCTTTTGGACAAATACCTTATCAAGGGCTCCTACTGGGCTTCTCCCATGAACCGCATTGTCTTCCGCTATGCCGATGTCCTTCTGGAGAGGGCCGAAGCCTATGCCCAGCTGGGTAAATGTGACAAGGCCATCGACCTGGTGAATGAGATCCGCCGCCGTGCGGCTTCTTCCACCCAGATGATTTCCGACTATCCTGCCCGCTACGGCGTCAAGTTCTTCGTCGCCCAGTACAATGGTACTTATGACAAGGCACAGACCATCAAGATTGTCAAGATGGAACGTCGTCTGGAACTGGCCATGGAAAGCGAGCGCTTCTTTGACCTCGTTCGCTGGGGCGATGCCGCTACGGTCCTCAACAAGTACTATTCCGAGGAAATTGACAACTGCTCGTTCTACAGCGAAGCTCACTTCACGGCCAACAAGGGTGAATATCTCCCTATCCCGGCCGGTCAGATGGCTGCTTCCAACGGCCACTATACCCAAAACGTCGGTGCCTGGTGATAAATTGCTACGTATATGAGAAACAAATTGATTTATATGGCAGCCGCCCTGCTTTGTCTGGCAGCCTGCACAAAGACCAAGGTCAGTGACCTCCAGCTTGGCGGAGACTGCCTTGTCACAGCCCTCTCCCTGGACGGATATGAGGGGAATATCGACCTCGCCTCCCGCAGCATTGTGGTGAGACTTCCCGAGGTGTACGAAACATCGGCCATGGAAGTGACCTCGCTGGTTGTTTCCGAAGGTGCTACCTGCCCTGTAAAGCAGGGAGATAAGCTGAACATGTCCTCCGCCAAAGGTCTGAAGGTCCAAAACGGAGATGTTTCCCTTGACTGGACCCTGAGCGTCCTTCACGACCAGGCCCGGATTACGCGCTTTGTCATCAATGATATGTACAACGGAATCATCGACCAGGAGGCGAAGACCATTTCCGTGTTCCTTCCCGGTACCGAAGATGTTCACTCGTTGGTGCCTACTATCGAAATCAGCGCCAACGCAGCTGTCGTTCCGGCTTCCGGTGTGGCCCAGGACTTCTCTGCGCCCGTCACGTTCACTGTGACCAACAACTCGGCCCAGAGCGTCTATACGGTTACCGTTACGGTGATCGAGAAGCCCAAGGCCCTGTTCCTGGGTGCGGCCTCCAACAAGGAGGATCTGGATCCGGAGGCGCTTACCGCCTGCAACTGGATGATTGCCAATGTGCCTGGAACGCTCTATGCCTCCTTCGCCGATATCAAGAACGGTACGCTGGATCTTTCCGAATGCAAGATTATGTGGTGGCACTTCCACCGGCAACCCTTCGTTGACGGACACGACCAGTTCATAGATATGGCCACCGAGGCCCTGGATGCCAAGAACCAGATCCGTGCTTTCTATGAGAATGGCGGAGCGCTCCTGATGACCCGTTATGCCACCAACCTGCCTTCCTTCATCGGCGCAACCGGTGACGACGACTGGACCACTCCCAACAACTGCTGGGGCGGAGAAGAAAACAGTGCCGAGCTTTGCGGCGGTCCTTGGGACTTCCGTATTTACGCTGGACAGAACGAGCATCCGCTGTACAAGGATATCATTATGGGAGACGACCCCAATAAGGTTCTGTGCACCGATGCCGGCTACTATATCACCAACTCTACCGCCCAGTACCATATTGGAACTGACTGGGGAGGATATGCTGACTATAATGCCTGGACTACCCGCACCGGCGCCACCATCATCGGTGTGGGCGGAGACGGAGCCATCGTGGCCTGGGAATATCCTGCGCACGACGGTAAGGGCGGTATCATCTGCATCGGCTCCGGCTGCT
>DGHE01000010.1:0-134 GCA_002392525.1 Bacteroidales bacterium UBA3856
CCCAGATACGGAAGAATCCGAGGATGTGGTCTATGCGGAACGCATCGAAATACTGGGCCATTTTGCCCATGCGCGCACGCCACCAGGCATAATTGTCCTGGGCCATTCTCTCCCAATTGTAGGTGGGGAAGCCC
>DGHE01000010.1:189-13691 GCA_002392525.1 Bacteroidales bacterium UBA3856
CCCAGTTCTGGCCGTCCTCGGCAAAAGCGTCCGGCGGGGCGCCGGCCTGACTGTCCAGATGGAACAGTTCCGGGTGCTGCCAGGCGTCCACGCTCACGCGGGATACGCCAATGGGGAGGTCTCCTTTCAGGGCCACGCCATGCACATGCGCATACTGGACCGCCTCCCTGAGCTGGGCGTCCAGGATATACTGCAGAAAGCAGTAGAACCCCACTTCTTCCGGATTCTCCTGAACAAAAGCCGTCACTTTGCGGGCACTGTACACAGCCATTTTGCCCCACTTCTCAAAGTCCGGGCTGCCGTGCCGGTCGCGCAAGACGCTGAATACGGCATACGGAAGCAACCAGTCCTCGTTGGACTTTACAAAGGCCTTGTACTCCGGTGACTCCAGGGTCTTTTTTCCCTTGGCACCCTTGTAAAGGTTTTTCATGAGTTCAAGTTTAGCGGTGTTCACCGCTTCGTAATCGATGGCCGGCAGGGCATTCAGTTCCTCCTTCCTGGCCTTGTAGGCAGCATCTTCCTTCACGCCGGCGGCGGGCAGGTGGATAAACTGCGGATGCAGGGCAAAGGAGCTCACCGCGTTGTACGGATAGGAGTCCTGCCAGGTATTCGTCATGGTGGTGTCGTTGATGGGCAGAATCTGCACAATGCTCTGACCGGCTTTTACCGCCCAGTCCACCAAGTGCTTGATGTCATTGAATTCGCCCACACCAAAGCTTTCCTCCGAGCGGAGGGAGAAGACGGGGACAGCCACGCCGGCGCCGCGCCAGGGGCGGGTGGGGAACTTAGGCAGGATATCGGATATTACCAGCTGCGTATCCTGCGGGGGAACCTCCGCGAAGAAATGGTTGGGGCCTTCTTCCCACAGTTTGATTTCCAGGGTTTTGCTGTCCACGATGACAAACTTGTACTCCATCGGCTCGGAGATATCCAGGGAAATCACCCACCAGGGGAAGGTCGCATCCGAGAGCAGATGCACCTGCTTCCAGTCTCCCAGCTCGCGGCCGGAGCCCACCAGCGCCACAGACTCGCTGCTGCGGACCTCGGGGGCAGGGATGCGGATACACACGTTGCCAAGGCCCGGAGCCTCCTTGCGGGGATGGCGGAAGGAAGCGCCGTCCGGGCGGCGGAAGATGACATCGCTGAAGGCCGATGAATAGAAGGCCGAGTTGGAAGGCCGCCCTTTCCACCGCGAACGGACAATGATATTTTTCTGGGCAGACGGTGAGTGGAAACGATGGACGCGCCATTCGCGCTCCACCACCTTTCCCTCACGGACAACCTCGAAGGTGAAATGATCACCGTCGTGGATGTCGCGGCCATTCAGCATGATTTGCCAGAGGCCTCCGAAGGAGTATTCCATGGGAATACGGCGTTTGCCGATGCGGAGCTGGATGTTTTCGCCCCACTGAGTATGATACTGGAGTTGGATGTTGGTGGTCATAGTTGTGCGTTACTTTACAAATTTAAGCACAAAGTGACGATTTACCAACGGCTCACAGGTACTTTTGTGCCGAACCGCTTAATAATTGCGACGAATGAATCAAAAATTCGTATTTTTGTATCACTGAAACTGACGAAAATGAAAAAATTGTTGCTGAGTGTTATGCTCCTCCTGTGCGGTCTCGCTGTCCGGGCACAGGAAGGATATGTATATACGGACGCTTCTGCCTTCCCCGTTTACGGCAAGGCACACAGCGAGGAAGGTCCCCGTTACCGCCGGCTGCCGGAACGCCTCCACGGCGTAATCCGGGACCAGCTCTGGAACCTCGGCACCAACTCGGCCGGGCTCTATATCCGCTTCCGCACCAGTGCGCCCTCCATCTATGCCCGCTGGACCAACACGGGTTACCACATGCCGCACATGACCGACTGCGCCGTGGGCGGCCTGGACCTCTATGCCCGCATAGACGGCCAGTGGCGGTTCGTGGGCTCGGGCTTCGAATGGGGGGCCATCAAGGCCGATCACCAGAAAAAACTGGTGGGGAACATGGAGCCTCAGGAACGGGAATACATGCTGTACCTGGCCCTTTATGACGAAGTGAAATCCCTGGAGCTGGGCGTCCCGGAAGGTTATACGCTGGAGCAGCCCCTCGTGGAAAGCCCGGTCGCAGACAGCCCTGTTGTCACATACGGCACTTCCATCCTGCAGGGCGGCTGCGCCTCGCGTCCCGGCATGGCCCACACCAATATCCTGGCCCGGCGCCTGGACCGAACCGTCATTAATCTGGGCTTCAGCGGCAATGCCTTCCTGGACCTGGAGATTGCGGAACTTATGGCCTCGGTGGAAAAACCGGCCGTGTATGTACTGGACTATGTACCCAACGCAAAGCCCGCGCGCATCCGGGAAAACGGAGAGAAGTTCTACCGCATCTTAAGGAATGCACACCCGTCTACTCCCATCATCTTTGTAGAAGATCCCCTCTTTCCCCACGGTATTGTAGATAAGGCCATCGCCGAGGAAGTCCGTGGAAAGAACGAAGCCCAGAAGGCCCTGTTTGAGAGCCTGCAGGCCGCCGGCGAGAAAAACATCTACTACCTCGGGGCGGAAGGCATGACCCTTCCCGAGGATTTTGTGGACGGCGTCCACTTCACCGACCAGGGCATGGTCCATTACGTGGAACACCTCCTGCCCCTTCTGGAGAGCGTGCTGTAATGGAAGCCACGGTCGTCAAGAACGCGGGCAGCCATTACCTGCTGTCTCCCCTGCCGGAATGGAAACTGTTTCCGGCCGTGCTGCGCGGTAAAATCCGCCTCAAGGGCAGTTCCATCACCAACCCCATCGCCGTGGGAGATCATGTTCTGTACGACATGGACGGGGACACCGCCGTCATCACGGAGGTACTTCCCCGCCGCAACTACCTCATCCGGCGCTCTACCAACCTGTCCCGGCAGGCGCACATCATCGCCGCCAACCTGGACCGCGCCTACGTAGTGGTTTCCCTGTATTTTCCGGAGGTAAAACTCCCCTTCCTGGACCGCATCCTCGTCACCTGCGAACTCTACGGCATACCCGCCACCATCGTCCTTTCCAAGACCGACATGTACCGGGAAATCGCAGCCGAAGAAATCGCGCATTTCCGCGCCATCTACGAGGGCGCCGGATATCCGGTCCTGGAAACGTCCGTGCGCACCGGAGAAGGCATCGAAGCGCTCCGGAAAGCATGCGAGGGGCACGTCAACCTGTTTTCCGGAGAGTCCGGCGTAGGAAAATCGTCTCTTATCAAGGCCCTGGACCCTTCACTGGATCCCAAGGTTGGCGTCATATCGGCCGCCCACCTGCAGGGAAAACACACCACCTCGCTCTACGAGATGTACCCGCTCTCTTCTGGCGGCTATGTCATTGACTCCCCCGGCATTCGCGGCTTCGGCCTGGTCGACGTGGAAAAAGAGGAAATCGCCCGGTATTTCCCGGAAATGCTGCGGGTTGCGGAGGGTTGTCGCTTCACGCCTTGTACCCATACCCACGAGCCCGGCTGCGCCGTCAAGGCGGCCGTAGACGCGGGGATCATTCCCCCGGAGCGGTACAACTCCTATCTGGGCATGCTGGAAGAGGACAAGAAATTCCGATGAAACTCAGCCGCGAAATCCTTCGCCTGGCAGTTCCCAGCATTCTGGCCAACATCACTGTTCCCCTGGTGGGTATGGTGGACATTGCCGTGGTGGGACACCTGCCCGTAGAGTCATCGGCCACCCTCATTGGCGGCATCTCCATCGGCACCATGCTCTTTGACCTGCTGTACTGGAACTTCGGATTCCTCCGGGCCGGGACGGGCGGGCTCACGGCGCAGGCCTACGGACGGGGAGAAGAGACTGGCGGCATCCTGGAGCGTGCCCTCCGCATAGCACTGCTCTCGGGGCTGGCGCTCATCGGCCTGCAATGGGCTGTTACCCAGCTGGCATTCCTTCTGGTAGACTGTTCGCCCGAGGTACAGACGCTGGCTACGCAGTATTTCCACATCCGCATCTGGGCGGCTCCGGCCACGTTGTCGCTCTTTGCGTTCAAAGGATGGTTCATCGGCCTGCAGGATTCCGTGCGTCCCATGACGGCCGACCTCCTGGTGAACGGAATCAACATCGGCCTTTCCATCTGGCTGGGCTTTGAGCTGGGATTCGTGGGGGTGGCCATCGGCACGGCTGCTGCCCAGTGGTGCGGCTTCCTCTATTGCACCCTGGCCGCCCGCCACCGTTTGCGCACCGGCCGTAAATCCCTCATCCTTAGCAGTTTACGTTTTTCTCTTTCGCCTGTCCAGCCTAAAGAGAAAAACTTAACTAACTATAACACAGCGAGTTATAGTGCGAGCGACTTTTTCACGCTGAACCGGGATTTGTTCCTGCGGTCGCTCGTGCTCATTGCCGTGTACATTGGTTTTACGGTGCTGAGCGCGCGGTACGGGGACCTCATGCTGGCCGTCAGCGCCATCCTGATGAAGCTGCTCATGATCTTCAGCTATTTCACCGACGGGTTTGCCTATGCCGGCGAGGCCCTTGCGGGCAAGTTCATCGGGCAGGGGCGGGCCGATGGCCTACGCGCCACCATCCGCCAGACGTTCGCGTGGAGCGGCGGCGTGGCGGCCCTGTTCATGGTGCTCTACGGTGCGTGCGGCGTGCCGCTTTTCCGCCTCATGACCTCTGACGCAGCGGTAGTGGAAGCCGGCCGGCAGTTCTTGCCGTGGCTGCTTCTGATGCCCCCCATCGGCTGCGCTGCCTTCATGTGGGACGGAATCTATATCGGCGCCACCGCATCAAAAGAGCTCAGAAACAGTACGCTTCTTTGCGCTGCGGGCTTTTTTGCCGTATGGCTATGCGGCCTGGCGCTTTTTGGCGGCCGCTCGGTGGCACCCGAAACCGCCATCCACATTCTCATGGCCGCATACTTTACGCACCTTGCGGTGCGAACCATTTACCTCACGGCAAGAAAAAGCGCAGTACATATCTAAAAAAAATCCCCGCTTCCAGAGATGGAGGCGGGGATTATTATAGCAGTTTTCTAAGAGACTTAGAAGGAGTAGCGGACGTTCAGGAGCATCTGCCAGGTGGAAGCAAGGCCGTTCATGGGCTTCCAGGTAGGAGCAGTGAACGTGTATTTACCGCCCTCATATTTGAGGATAGCATTGGAGCTCAGCGTCTGGTAAACACCCCAGTTGCTGTTGAGCATGTTACCGAGGTTCTTGATATCCAGGCCCACCTCGATGGTCTGCTTCTTGCCGGCGATGTTAAAGTACACCTCCTGGGCAACGCGGACGTTGATGCGGTTCAGGAAAGGAGCCACCATGCCGTTACGCTCGCTGTACTGGCCGCGGTGCTTGCTCAGATACTTGTCGGAAGCGATGAACTCTTCGTAGGCAAGCTTGTTGCCGGCATCGGCGAAAGGCATGCTTTCCAGCTGCTCGGCAGTAGGGATGTAGATGAGCTGGGAAGCCTTACCGGCACCGCTCACGTTGTTCATGAGGTAGCTGAAGCGGCTGTAGCTGTAGTTACCCATGTAGGCAATATTGTAGCCCTCATAGAAAGCGCTCAGCTTGGTAGCGGTGTGACGGCCTTCGCCAATGGTGTAGGAAGCGTTGGCGATCACACGGTTAGGGGATACATAGTAGGCGTAACCCAGCATAGGCTCGTTGACGCCGTTGATGGTCTGGATGTTACCAAATTCGGAGATCTGGTCACCGGCACCGTCGGAGAGAGTCTTGGAACCGCTGCGGGTGTAGGCGGCGGAAAGGTCGAGACCGAAGGGGAAGGACTTGCTCAGCTGAGCGGTAACGGAGTAGTAGATACCGTGACCGGCATTGTTCACATTGTGCACATAGTAGCCGTTCATGGTCTTGCCCTCGCTGTTCTTTACGCCTTCGGCCACCCACTTGTTGCGGGTCTCAGGCTCGCCGGGAAGCTGGACGGTGCCCTCCTGCTTGTAGCCGAGGGAAGTAGCGTAAAC
This sequence comes from Bacteroidales bacterium UBA3856, assembly GCA_002392525.1. The sequence continues at coordinate 6,122 of DGHE01000010.1, forward strand.
CTCGTTGAAGTTGTAGCTGAAGATACCTTCGACAGAACCCTTGATACCCCAAGGCAGTTTCACGTCAACACCCAGGGAAGTCTTCCAGGAAGCAGGCATCTTGAGGTCTTTGGCGAGAATGGTGGTGCTGGTAGGAGCCGTCAGGGCTTTCTTCTCCCAGCCACCCTTGCTGTTCCAAAGATTGTTGATGATATCGGAACGGTCTGCGTAGAAAGCAGGAACGTCGGAATTCTTCTTGGCAATGTACTGATACTGCAGCACGTTGGAGTTACCCATGGCAGAAACCAGCCACACGTTGGGGATACGGCCGGTGAAGATACCGGTACCGCCACGGACAACCAGGGAACGGTCCTTCAGGACATCCCAGTTGAAGCCGATACGGGGAGACACGCTGACAGTGGTCTTGGGAAGGTCAGCGGTGGAAAGGCCGGCGAAAGAGCTGTTCGGATTATTCTCAGCTACTTTGGCGAAGTCCTCGTTGAGGTTGTTGTTCGGGTTTTTGACGATGGGCATTTCGAGACGCAGACCGGCGGTAAGCTTGAAGTAAGGAGAGAAGGTAATCTCGTCCTGAGCGTACAGGGAAGCCTGGGAGTAGTCGAAGGTAGGATAGGTCTGGGCGGTAGGATCCTCCAGGTTGGCGTGGGTAATCATGAAGGCGGAAGCCATAGGCTTGGTGCCCTTGCTCTCCACGTCGGTCTTGAAGGAATCCCAGCTGTCATAGATGTACCAGCCGGCGCCACCCTGCATGAAGCCGTTCTTGGCGCGGTTCCACTCGAACTGGGCACCTACGATGATGTTGTTGATGCCGGCGTTGAAGCTGTACTCGTCGGTAGCGGTGACGGTGTTCACGTCACGGAGGTTACCGTAGGTGAAGGGATCGATACCGATGGTGGTAAGGACACCATACTTGTCATTGCTGCCAGTGGGCATACCATCGTTGGACATGATGTCTACCGTGGGGAAGGTGCTGCCCTCGTAGGAACGGGGCTCGAACTGGTGGGAGTAAGCCACACGCAGCATGTTGTTGCCCTTGCCCAGACGGGAGTTGAGCTCGGCGGCGATGGAGGTGAAGTTCTGCTCCTGATAGTAACGGGCGGCCTCATAGAAGAGAGCGTAAACGCTCTGGCGGCCGGCGCTGTTGCGGTTGAAGGAAACGTCCTCGCCGTTAGGGCCGACGAAGGAGGAATCGTTACCGCCTACGGGGCTCATGGAAGTAGAAGGCATGGAGGAGTAGAAGTTCTTGGTGTGGCTGAAGCGGACATTGAGACGGTTGGCGTCGTTGATGTTCCAGTCCAGACGGGCCATTACCTTCCAGTCCGGAGTCTTGAGGTCGTAACCCTGGTAGCGTCCGGGGTTGTAACCGAATTTCTCCTGAACGTAGGCAGCCATGGCATCCATCTGCTCAACGGTAGGACGGTTGGTAGAAACGCTGGCACCCCACTCTTCGGATGTGCTCTCGCGGGCTACGCGGGTAGAACCGGCAGCGGTATCGAAGGTGTACTCACCGTTCACGAAGAAGAAGAGTTTGTTCTTGATGATGGGGCCGCCGATGGTGGCACCGATGGTGTGGTTCAGGCTCTTGCTGCGTTTTACATCCTTACCGGCCACCTTGTAACCGTTGAAAGCGTCAGCGGTGTAGTAGTCGTATACGGAAGCGTGCCACTCGTTGGTACCGGACTTGGTCACAGCGTTGATGGAGCCGCCGGTGAAACCGCTCTGGCGGACATCGAAAGGAGTGACGTTCACGTTGATCTGCTCCAGGGCGTCCAGGGAGATAGGAGAACCGCCGGCAGGGAGGTTCTGGCCGATACCGAAGGCGTTGTTGAAAGCAGCACCGTCAACGGTGACGGAGGAACCGCGGTAGTTGCCGCCGCCCACTGCGAAACCGCTGGTGGAGGAAGAGGCCTGGGGAGTGAGGGCCATGATGTCGTTCATGCTGCGGGAAACCGTAGGGATGCTCTGAATCTGGCGGGAGGTGATGCTGGTGGCAGCACCATTGCGCTCGCGGCGGAAACGGGACTCATCGGCTACGACCACAGCTTCGGCGAGCTGCTCGGAAGCTTCTGCCATCCAGGCGTCCAGAGTGGTCTGTTCACCCAGCTGCAGGGTAACATCGTTAAAGATGACAGTCTGGTAACCCATGTTGGAGATTTCGATGGTGTAGGGACCGCCGGCACGCATGCCGGAGAGGAAATAACGACCATCTACATTGGTAATGGCACCATAAGTGGTACCGGAAGGAGTGTGGGTTGCAATAACTGCAGCACCGATCACAGTTTCTCCCTTTTCATCGGTAATGACACCGCCGAGGGAGGAGGTGGTCACCTGAGCATAGGCGACGCCGCTCGCAATCAGCGTAGTGACTGCAAGCAGAAGAGTTTTGAAGAGATTCTTCATAAATAATAATAGGTAGAATAAATATTGATACTAACGTATTCTCCACTAAAACGGCCGCAAAGATAATACTTTTTAAGGACAAAAAAAAGAAAGGCTTTCCCTTATAACTGGAAAGCCTTTTTAATCATATCTACGCTGTCAAGTAATTCCCAACCAAAGAACTGGACAATTTTCTCGACGCCTTGCACCTTGACCATCTTCGTATATGGCTTCCGGCCCATGTGCCCGTAGGCGGCCGTAGGGGAATAAATGGGATTCTTAAGTCCGAACTTTTTGATGATGGCGGCAGGCCTGAGGTCAAAAATATCAGATACCTTCGCGGCAATCTCTCCGTCGGAGAGGCCGTTTGCGGCCGTTCCGTACGTATCCACGAACACGCTCACGGGCCGGGCCACGCCAATGGCATAGGCCAGCTGCACCAGGCACTGGCTGGCCACACCGGCAGCCACCAGGTTTTTGGCAATGTAACGAGCGGCGTAGGCGGCGCTACGGTCCACCTTGGACGGGTCTTTTCCGCTGAAGGCACCACCACCGTGGGCTCCGCGTCCGCCGTAGGTATCCACAATGATCTTGCGGCCGGTGAGACCGGTGTCTCCGTGAGGGCCACCAATGACAAACTTGCCGGTGGGGTTCACGTGGAGGGTATAGTCGTGGATGAGGGCTGCGGTCTCGGCCGGCAGCTCTGCCTTGAGGCGCGGGATGAGGATGTTTTCCACATCGGCCTTGATCTGGGCCTGCATGGCGGCGTCCACGGCAGCCTGGCCAAACTGGGCCACGGCTTCCTCGTAGTTCATCTTTCCGAGGGATGCCGGCACAAATTCGTCGTGCTGGGTACTCAGGACGATGGTGTCCACCTTCACGGGCTCATGCGTTTCCCCGTCATATTCGATGGTGAACTGACTCTTGGCGTCGGGCCTCAGATAGGGCATCAGCTCAATCTCATTATGGCGGATATCGGCCAGGATGAGGAGAATCTTGTGGCTCAGGTACAGCGGCAGGGGCATGTAGTCCTCGGTGTCGCGGCAGGCATAGCCGAACATCATGCCCTGGTCTCCGGCGCCCTGCTCCTCCTCGGAGGCACGTTCCACGCCGCGGTTGATGTCGGCGCTCTGCTCGTGGATGGCGCTGAGCACGCCGCAGCCGTTGGCGTCGAACATATACTCGGCCTTGGTGTAACCAATCTTACGGATGGTATTGCGAACGGTAGTCTGGATATCTACATAGGCCTCGGCCTTTACCTCTCCCATCACCACCACCATGCCGGTGGAGCAGAAACTCTCGCAGGCCACCTTGGCTTCCGGGTCCTGCTTGAGGAACTCGTCCAGGATGGCGTCACTGATCTGGTCGGCCACTTTGTCGGGATGGCCTTCGCTCACCGATTCGCTGGTAAATAAGTAATTCTTAGCCATAATATAAAAAAATTAGCCCCATGCGTATATGCGGAGGCTAAAAAACACAAAACACTGATATGAATGTAATTTTAGCATTTTTTTACGTGGTTGCAAGCAGCCAAATCTATCCACATATTTTTGGGGCTGCAAAGGTAGAACAATTTTTTAAATCCACCAAAATTTTTTCATCTTTTTCACGTTACTGGTCAGGGCCGCACCCAGTGGATGCGTACGCCGTCGCGCTCCATGCCACGGAACCAGGTCATCTGGCGTTTGGCAAACTGGTGGATGGCGTTCCCGAGGGCTACAACCATGTCTTCATAGCTGAGCTGGCCCAGTACGTACTGCGTCACAAACTTATACTCGAGGCCGTAGTAGATGAGGTCATCGGCCTGTATGCCGCACTCCAGCAGGCCCCGGATTTCTTCCACCAGCCCCTCCTCGAGGCGTTCTTCCAGCCGGCGGTCGATGCGCGCCACACGCTCTTCGCGGGTCACCAGCGTACCTATATAATATACACTCTGCGGGAGGCGGCTCACCGGGACGCCATTGTCCTTCTCGAACTTGTAGGCGCGGGTGACCGATTCAATGTAGAGCCCCGAGCCCCCGCACAGGATGGGGATGGCCCCGCGGCGGCGGACATCGGCCCAGGCATCGGCAAAGGCCGATTGATACTGGTAGATGTTGAACTTGGCACCCGCCGGGACGATGTCGATGAGGTAATACGGCACGTCTCCGTACTCTCCAAGGTCTTTTCCCGTGCCGATGTCCATGCCGGCGTAGACCTGGCGGCTGTCGGCGGAGAGGATCTCGGCCTTTCCGAGTGCCCTGGCCAGTTCCACCGCATACCGCGTCTTGCCCGAAGCCGTGGGCCCGAGGACACAGATAAGGTCAATTTCACCGGAGTGGTAGGCTCGGAGAAGTTCTCCCGGATCCACGGTCTCGGGGTCCGGAAGCTTGGCCATGGGCGGAATGCCCGGGCGGTCGGGGAGAAGTTGTGTCTTGTTCATAGAGGGCGAAATTACGAAAAAAGTGCTACCTTTGCAATCCTATGCCAAAAGCCAAGAGTTCCATACAGATCAAAAACCGCCGGGCCTCGTTCGATTACGAGTTCCTGGAAACCTATACCGCCGGCATCCAGCTGGTGGGAACGGAGATCAAAAGCATCCGTGCCGGGAAGTGCTCCCTGCAGGACGCCTACTGCTTCTTTGTAGGAAACGAACTCTTCGTGCGCGGCATGAACATCGCAACCTACCACTGGGGCAGCTGGGGCCAGCACGAGCCCGTAAGGGACCGCCGGCTTCTTCTGAACCGGAAAGAACTGCGCCATCTGCAGCAGGCCGATAAGCAGAAAGGTCTCACCATCGCGGCCGTCAAACTCTTCATCGCCGACAACGGCTTCGCCAAGCTGGTCATCGCCCTGGCCAAGGGTAAAAAGGAGTACGACAAGCGCCAGTCCATCAAGGAGAAGGACGTTCGCCGGGAGATGGAGCGGGGGGACTATTGATTTCAAGCCTGGACCTGGTCCAAAATAGGGGTGGACCTGGTCCACCTTTTAATCCATACTCTGCTCCGTAATCACGGACAGGTAAATCATGCGGGAATACTCTTCGGGGGAAAGGGAGGCGAAGAAGAAGTTGACGGGGTCGCAGACGCGGCCGCGGCGCCGGATCTCGAAGTGAAGGTGCGGCGCGGGCAGCGTGGGAGAAATGCCAACCGTTCCAATTTGCTGGTCCCGTTTTACACGGCGTCCTTTCACCACCGACATTTCACCCATAAGGCAATACCTTGACACATAGCCGTTTCCATGATCAATCTCCACGATGTTTCCAAGGCCTTTACGGGAGCGGACCACCTGCGAGACCACGCCGTCGGCCACAGCATAAACCGGGGCACCCTGCGGAGCCACCAGGTCCAGGCCGTCATGCTGCACCTGCAGCTTGTACACGGGATTGTACTTCATGCCGACAGATGCACCCGTCTGCACATAGGACATGCCATGCAGCGGCAGCGACAGCGGCGGAACACTGTCCCTCTCTTCCCGCAGGATACGGAAGACTTCCTCGAAATTGGCATCCACACTTCCGGCCATGAGCATCAGGGTGCCTGACGTAGAGGCCGCCGTGCTCAGGTAATAGGACTCCGTCAGGGAATCCGCGATAGCCACCATGCCGGCCGGCGAAACAGGGTCGGCCGATGGTACGGAAGTCTTGAACAGTCCCTCATAAATGTCGTTATCCCGCACGGAAAGGCCCTCGAGGACATCTCCAATGAGTCTTTCCTTCTGGACCATCTTGTCGTAGCGCTGCTGGTACAGCCGGTTTTCCCGCTGCAGCTGGCGTTCCTCGTCAGTGGAAAAGAACAGGGCGAAGAGCGCATACAGGGCAATGGCAAAACTCACCGTCGCCACCAGGTGACGGAAAACGATACCCAGGATGGTACGGAACTTTGACGTTTTACGCTTACTCTCTGACATTACTGTTCGGGTTTGCGGACCATGTTGAAATAGTCCTGGGGAGAGATGTCCATATCCAGATACAGCGCAGGATTCTGATAATCCTTGCGGTACATAACTTCGTAGTGGAGGTGCGGGCCCGACGAGCGGCCGGTATTGCCGGTTGTGCCGATGCAGTCTCCGCGCCGCAGCTGCTGCCCCACGGAAACGTCAATGCGCGACATGTGGGCATAGCGTGTCCTGTAGCCGAATCCATGGTCTATCTCCACATGGAAGCCATAGCCCTTCTTGCGGTCGGTGGCCACCTTGACCACTACGCCGTCACCGGTAGCATAGATGGGATTGCCGGGTTTGCAGGCAAAGTCCATGCCGGTGTGCCGCTTGCTGGCGCCGGTGAAAGGGTCGGAGCGATAGCCGAAGCCGCTGGAGAGCCGATACGTGGACGGATCTGTATTGATGGGAGGAATGGCCGGAATGTGGGCGGCCATGTCACCTGCGCTTCGCTGCAGATGCGCCACTTCTTCAAAGGACTTGGACTGGATGAAAAGGCGCTTTTCAAGGACGTCCAGGCGCTGGGTTACTTCGAGGAGCGACGTTCCCTTGAGGTCTTCGTAGCGGTTTTCTCCCCCGAAACCGGCCTGCCGCACGTTCTGCGGGATTTCATCCATGCCGTAGACCGAGCGGTAAATGCGGTCGTCCCGGATTTCGAGCTGGCTGATGGCGTCTTCGTACTGGTCCAGCAGCTGGCTCATCTGGTCTATACGGGTTTTCCACTCCGAGTTCTGGTAGCGAAGGACGGCCGTCTTGGGCAGGGTGAATCCCAGCACCGACGCATAGACCCACATGTAGAGGATAAAGAGAACAAGGCCAAGCGAACCTACCAGCGGCAGGCTCCACCACTCTTTCTTGGGAGAGGACTGCCGCTCATAGGTGAGCGTCTCCGGGTCCAGGATATATTTGGGTTCTTCTTTCTTAGCCACGTCTCGCAAAGGTAATCATTTTTTGCGAACCACGTGTCCACATGCACAATCTGTGCCCCCGGCAAGGAAAATCAGTTAAAAATGCTTAAATTTGCAGGCTATATTTAAATTGTATATATGACATCTAAAGAGATTCGCCAGAAGTACCTGGATTTCTTCGCTTCCAAGGGCCACACCATAGTGCCGTCGGCCCCCATGGTCATCAAGAACGACCCCACGCTCATGTTCACCAATGCGGGCATGAACCAGTTCAAGGATATTTTCCTGGGCAACACCGCCCCCAAGTTCCCCCGCGCCGCCGACAGCCAGAAGTGCCTTCGCGTGAGCGGCAAGCACAACGACCTCGA
>DGHE01000114.1:0-8906 GCA_002392525.1 Bacteroidales bacterium UBA3856
AGACCGTCAAGAGCCATACACACCGCACGGCCATCGACTGGATTGAAATTGCACGCCTGAACATGGCCAAGCAGCTGCTGCGCAACCGTTCCCTCTCCATCGCCGAGATAGCAGAAAAGACCGGCCTTGTGGACCAGTCTTACTTTTCACGTTTCTTCAAGAAGAAGATGGGAATCACTCCCTCGGAGTATCGCAACAGCGGCCTCTAGCGGGTTTTCTCTGCTACGTATTCGTAATTCTTGATACCCAGGAGCTTTCCCTTGGGGTTGTAGGTGTACTGTACCTTCTTGCGGCCAAACTCGTTGTATTCGAATTTCTTGTAGGTCTGGAGGCGGTTGCGGTTGTCGTAGACGTATTCGGTGGTCACTTTGCCGGCGGCGTCCCGCTCGAAGCGCTTGCGCCATTTTTGACCCATGCTGTCGTACTCGATTTCTTCTATTTTCTGGCCGGCAGGGCTATAGGTTGTAACATGGTCCAGTACCTTGTGTCCGCCGCGGGGATCTGTGTTCCACTCCTTAATCACCAGATTCCGCTTGTCCAGCTGGGCTTCCTGCGCAGTGCCGACAAGGGGAAAGAGAAGGCCCAGGGCCGCAATCAAAATCCATTTCTTCATATTATTTCTGCTTTTAATACCGTTAGGGTTCCGTCACTTACGGAGAACCGGATGTTCCTTTTATCGAAAACCATGCCATATTCCCGGCCGGGGGTGTCCTGGTAGGCGGGGCGGGGATCCAGGGACAGGACCTCGGTGAGCGCCTCTCTCTGGGCCTGGGTCAGCGGCAGTTCTTCGGGGATCACCACCTGCAGCCGGGCCTCGGGTGCGCCGCTTACGAAGCCCGAGCGGGCCTCCGGGTAGGCATCGGCATAGGGGATGTAGGGCTTGATATCATAGATGGGAGTGCCGTCCATGAGGTCCGCTCCCCTTACCACCAGTTCCAGATCACTTACGGAGATCAGTTCCACACAGGAAAGTCCCAGCGGATTGGGCCTGAAGGGAGAACGCGTAGCCCAGACGCCCATGGCGGTGTTTCCGCCCAGACGAGGAGGGCGGACAGTGGGCTGCCATTCCCCTTTTGCCGGCCTGTTGGCACTGAAACCCCAGATGAGCCACAGCCGCTCAAAACCTTCTATCCCGCGCAGGGCTTCCCGTACGGCATAGACTTCTGTAAAGACAATGCGGCCTTCCACCCCGGCAAGGGAGCTCTGGCGGGGAATGCCGAACTTCTCGCCGAAGGGGCCGTGGTAGTAAGCGACAGGGATAATCTCCATCAGGACAGGTATTTACCGTGGCACCGGCAGTAGCGGAGACCGCTGCCGCAGGGGCAGGGATCGTTGGGCGCCACGTGCGGGATAGCGAATCCCATGGGCAGGAAGTCGGAATTGAGGTCGGTGGCAAAGCCGTCGGTGATGGTGGGCTCGGGCATAGTCCAGTGAGGATAATCCTCCTCTTCCGATGCTGCCTCTGCGGCCTTGTTTTCTTCCCGCAAACGGGTTTTCCAGATGCTCCAGTCGGCCTTGAGCAGGCCGGTATCGGCGGCGTTGCGGCCGCAAAGCACCCACTTGGGAACGCTGTCGGCATACTGGGCTACAATCTCGCAGCAGGCCAGCCAGCTGTCGTCGTCCAGCTCGGGATAAAGCGGGCTGTCGATGAGCGGCTGGAAGAGGGCGTCGTTGATGCTCTCGGTGTACTGGGCCTCTACCCAGGTGTCGTGCAGGGCCTTGACGAGTTCGAATCCTTCATAGCCCACGCGGCGGTACATCTGCTCCAACTGCATACCGGCCTTGGTTTTCATGCCCACGGTAAAGTACGGGGCTCCGGAACCGGCCTCCCGTGCCTCCTGGGGCGTAAACGTAGCAAAACCGCGCTGCTTGAGTTCCTCACGGCGGGTAAAGATTTCGTCTATATTTTCCACACAGGGACTGCATACGTAGTCGCCCCAGCGATCATTGTAGCGGTACATCTTCACCAACGGGCTCTGGGCCAGCATCCGGGACAAACGGTCAAAGTCCGGGTTTTTGTGCATCTGCTCATACCACTCCATCACCACATCCAGGAAATGCTCCGTGGACAGGATGCCATAGAGGTTCAGGAAACCCAGACACACGCGTTCCAGTTCAAACTGGCCGTTTCTTTCTCCACTGCGGATAACCTTGTCAATATCCGGCGATACAATGTCGTATACCTCCCGGCTGATCCACACTTTATGATGGTGTTCGTCGGAATCATCATACTCCACGATTCCGGTTACTTCGAGAAGGGACGGATAATCGGCAAAATCCATGTACTGGATTTTATCGGGGCCGGCATGCACCAGGTCCCTCAGGAGCCGCACATCTCGCTCCAGCAGGTGCGACATCCAGCGGCGCGGTTCGGCCTTGAGATAGTCGTCCATCTGGTCCACCAGCTGCGACTTCCGGATCCTCGGGCTCACGTCCCGCCCCAAAAGCGCCGCAAGGTCTTCCAGTTCCGGTTTGCCAAACCCATCCAATATGGTATGTAGCGTACGTTCTTTCATGGAACTGCAAAGATACGAGTTTTTCTTTAACCGCCCAAAACACGGCATTTTTGCCATTTTTGCCAAGTTTTACCCGAGCCCGGCCGCGAAACTTGGCATTTTTGCCGTTTTTGCTCGATTTCACGACGAAAAGTCAGGGGCTTTGGCCGCAGGAGTAATCGGCAGAAAATAGTGTGGCACTTATCTCATTGACTACCAATCGATTAGCACAACTGACGGGTACTCAAAAGCAACCCGTCAGTTGTGCTAACTTATTAATTATTAACGACTTAAGCGCCACGCCTGCGCGTCATGGACAAGGCGCCACGCCATCCGGAACGCTATTTCGTGCTAAGAAGAGCGCGCTTGAGGGCGAGCCAGCACAGGTGCTTGGCTTCTTCGTCGGGAATGAGGCTGTAGGGAACCAGGTTCTTGATCTTTTTGTTGAGCTCGTCCTGCTCGCCGGCGCCGTCAATGTAACCGGCGGCTTCCAGAGCGGTCATCCAGTGCAGGTGTTCGCTGGCGGCCAGGTATTCCATTACCTTATACTGTGCCTTGGTGCCGGTGAAGTGCACGGGATTCTGGGGATCCAGTTCGTCGGGAATGAGGTTGGCTGCGTCCCGGAGACTTTCCGGGCACAGGGTGACCAGGGTGGGTGCGAAGAGACCCCGGCCGATATCGCCGGCCTGCTTGCGGAGCAGTTCCTGGCGGTTCAGGAGCTCGTTTCCACTGCGGCCGCGGATGCTGCGGCTACGCTCTTCCCACACCGACTGGGCATCTTCTCCGGCAGGAACCGGCATGCAGGCCAGGGCGCGCTGCTTGAGAGTCTTTCCGGTTGCAATGTCCAGGTTCCAGATTCTCTCGGGCAGGCCGAAGGGATGAATGACCCGGATTCCGGCAGGACAGTAGCTCCCGTTGTAGAAGTCGATGAGCTTGATCATTTCGGCATCGGCCTGGGTGGCCCTTACGAGGATGCACATGTGCGAGAGGTCTTTCCCGTAGCGGGCGGCTTCCTGCAGCAGCTGGACGGCGATTTCCACGTTATGCGGGCCCTTGTCCACCGTGACCACCACGTAGGTGAGCGACGGCAGCGACATGGCAAAGTCCAGCCAGAACTGAGACGAGCCGATGGATGCCGAAAGCCACTCGATGTTGGCGTCGTAGCGAAGGGCGGGCGTCCGGTTCAGGAATTCTCCCTTGAGCGATTCGATCTGGGGGTCGAACACCTTGAATGTATTGTTGACGGGCTGCATGTCCTTGTCGATGAACGAGCCAAATTCATAGAGATAGCGAAGAGCCTCCTGGCCGGCTTCTCCAAAGCCGATGAGAAGGGACGTACTGGGTTTCTCAATATAGCCCAGCGATTCTCCCTTGGCATTACGGGCGATGTTCGCAAAGTGGATGGGATGCAGCTGCGGCTGGTTTTGCCGGAGCTCGTTGAACGACATTTCCGGCAGGTTGAGCACGCGGACGCGGTCTCCCATGGAGGCAAGGAGGGACGTGTAGCTGTTGACCCGGTAGCTGTAGCATAGGATTTTGGCCTTGACATCGGGGTCTGTGGCCAGGTGCTTGAGCAGGATGACGTTATCTTCTTCGTTGGGCGAGAGGAGATAGAGGTTGGTGTCCGGGCTGTTGATCCAGGGGGCCAGTTTGGCAAGGCCGATGGCCTGGCTCAAGGACTGGGTGTTGCCGGATTCGGGCATACGGCCCTTCAGAAGAACGAATCGGCTGCTGCCCAGCTGGTTCTCCAGCGAAAGCTCTTTCTGGTGCCCAAAGATATTGGAGATGAGTTCGCCGATGGAAAGCTCGGAGTGATGGTGTTCGTCGCCGGGAAACTCGATGAGGATGACGTCTCCCTGCTTGTCCTTATTGGCTGCGGCCTCCCACTCTTTGAGGATGGACTGCGCAAAGGCCTTGGAGTGGTTGTCGAGCCCCAGGAAGATGTGGTTCTTGCGTTTGCCGCGCCCTGCATTGCGCGCATGGCTGATGAGCCAGGTGCGGTCCCGGAGGCGGCGCGGCATGATGAGGAGCACCATGCTCAGGGTGAAGGCGATGATGAACGCAAGGATGGTGAGGTATGCCAGCATGTATCCGGGCTCGTGGAAGATGACCGCGGCAATGATATCGTCGAACACTACGGTGTGGCCGATGAACATCTCGAGGGCCGCCACCAGGGAAACCATCACGAGCTGGATCCAGTTTCCTTCTGTAACCGTATGGGAGGAGTTGGCCAGAAGGACGACGTGCATGGCGGTTCCGGCCACAAGGAGCAGCCCGAAGATGGCGACGATGGCCCAGCGGTGCCCCTTCCGGTTCAGGTGGATGAGTGACAGGATAAAGCCTGCCGTAGCGGCCAGAAGAAGGAAGGCCCATGCAATCATTAACGGCGTGGACACGGGGAAGTCGGGGGTGGGTACACTGTGCATCTTTGTACGGTCTAAACTAAATCGTACAAAGGTAAGAAAATTCTCCTAAACATATATTATAAGGGAGGGGTTGGACGCACATTGATTATCGAGACTCGATAATAACAAAAATGTTATACGTGATAACGTGAATGTTTCAGAAACGAATATACAACATATTACAAACTTCTCCTAAAGAACCGTGTAAAAAAGCGTAAAGAAGCATATACTGTTGTATAGTATGCCAAAAATGACTACCTTTGAAAGATGAAAGACATCCTGGTCACAGACTTTTCAGGCACCGCAGAGGCCGAAGGATTCCTGCCCTGGCTGCAGGAAAACGGAGCCGCCGTGGAGTACCGGGACTGGAAAAGGTGGGAAGGAGTCTGCTGCTACTGCGACGCGGATGCCCAGGCAAGAATCCTGGCCCATCTTCCTCCGGAGCCGCTCCCGAAGCTGCGCTGGACAGACAGTGGAGACTACCACTACATGAGCTGCCTCCTTGCCGGAAACGAAAAGGCTCCCTTTCACCTGGTTCTTGTGGACAACCACCCCGACAACCAGGAACCGGCCTTTGGCGGAGGAGTGCTCAGCTGCGGAGGCTGGGTGAAGACCCTCCGGGAGTCCTGTCCGCTTCTGAGGGACGTCCTTACCATCGGCCCGGAAGACTGTCCGGATGACATCCCTGAGGGATGGCTGGAGGAGCGGCGCGGAGAAAGGGTCTATGTCTCGCTGGACAGGGATGTGATGGGCCGGGAATGGGCCCGCACGGACTGGAGCCAGGGAGAGCATTCGCTGGAGGATGTGATGCGCATGCTGGGAAAACTGCTCAGCGGCGTGGTGCAGGTGGTGGCGGTAGATGTATGCGGGGCACTTTCCGTGGAGAAAGGCGCTTCGCCGGAAGACCTCCGCATTAACGGGGAAACCAGCCGGGAACTTTACGCATATTTAAAGAAACACTTAAAATAAAACACATAACACTTCCTATGTCAGAGAAAAAGACATGTCTTTACGACGCGCATGTAGCGCTGCAGGCCAAGATGAGCCCCTTTGCAGGCTTCATTATGCCCATCCAGTACAGCAGCATTACCCAGGAACACCTGGCCGTCCGCCAGCACGTGGGTATGTTCGACGTTTCCCATATGGGCGAGATCTTTGTGGAGGGCCCCGAGGCCGAGGCTCTCATCAACCACATCTTTACCAATGAGATCCGCGGCTTCGAGCCCGGCAAGGTACTCTACGGCATGATGTGCTATCCGGACGGCGGCACGGTGGACGACCTCCTCGTATACCGCGAGTTTGAGCCGGAGCACTTCCTCCTGGTGGTGAACGCCGCCAACATCGACAAGGACTTTGCCTGGATCCAGGAGCAGGCAATTGGCTTCGACTGCAAGGTGGATGACGAATCTCCCCGCTGGGGCCAGATTGCCGTCCAGGGCCCCGAGGCCGAGAAAATCATGGTAGAAGTGCTGGGCTACAAGGAGGCCGAGGCACTTTCCTTCTACACGTTCTGCGACGTGGAGTACAAAGGGCAGCGCCTTATCCTGAGCCGCACCGGTTACACCGGAGAGGACGGCTTTGAACTCTATACCACGCTGGAAAACACCGTGGAACTGTGGGATGTCCTGCTCAAGGCCGGCGTAGAGCCCTGCGGCCTGGGCTGCCGCGACACGCTCCGCTTCGAGGCCGGACTGCCGCTGTACGGAGACGAGCTCAGCCCGGAGATCAGTCCCGTGATGGCAGGACTTTCCATGTTCTGCAAGTTCGAGAAAGATTTCATCGGCAAGGAAGCCCTCCTGGAGCAAAAGGCCGGAAACCTGGCCCGGAAGCTCGTGGGCATCGAAATTGAGGACAATGCCATTCCCCGCGCCGGTTATCCCGTAGAGCTCGAAAACGGCACCGAGGTGGGCGTAGTCACCACCGGCTACCACTCCATTTCGCTGGACAAGAGCATCTGCTTTGCCCTGGTGGACAAGGCCTATGCCGCGCTGGATACGCCCCTCTGGGTCCACATCCGCAAGAAAGTATTCCCCGGCAAGGTTGTCAAGAAGAGATTTTATCAAACCAATTACAAAAAATAAAACACAAAACGCTATGTCTAAGATTTTGGAAGGACTCAAGTATTCCGAGTCGCACGAATGGGTAAAGGTAGAAGGCAACGTGGCCTATATCGGCGTGTCCGATTTTGCCCAGAAGGAAATGGGTGACATCACCTATGTGGATCTCCCCGCAGAAGGTGACGAAGTGGCGGCCGGTGAGGAATTCGGCGCCCTGGAAAGCGTGAAGGCCGCCTCCGACCTCTACAGCCCGGTTTCGGGCGTGGTAGTAGCCGTGAACGGCGAGCTGGAAGACACCCCCGAGAAAGTGAACGAGGATGCCTACGCCGCCTGGATCATCAAGGTGGAAATGTCCAACCCTTCTGAGGTAGACGCCCTCATGGACGCCGCTGCCTATCAATCCTTTATCGGCGAGTAGGAGATGGCTCATCCGTATCTTCCCCATACTCAGGCGGATATCCGGGCCATGCTGGAGAAAATCGGCGTAAAATCGCTTGACGACCTCTATGCCGATGTTCCGGAAGGCTGCCTAAAAAAAGGCGCCTACGCATTGCCGGAAGCTCTTTCCGAGCAGGAAATCCGCGACTGTTTTGCCGCGCTGGAGGCCATGAACGCCCGTCTCAAGGTGTTCGTGGGCCAGGGCTCCTATGACCACTATACCCCTGCGGTCATCCCTTACCTCACCCAACGCAGCGAATTCATTACTGCCTATACTCCCTACCAGTGTGAGATTTCGCAGGGTACGCTCCGCTATATCTTTGAGTATCAGAGCATGATTTGCGAGCTCACTGGCCTGGATGTGGCCAACGCTTCCATGTACGACGGCCCCACCGCCGCGGCCGAGGCCGTCATGATGTGCACGGCCAGCGTGCGCAAATGCCCGCGCGTACTGGTATCGGCCACCCTCCTGCCGCACGTGCTGGAGGTGGTGAAAACCTACGCCAAGTTCCACGGCGTGCAGCTCACCGTCATTCCGGCCGATGGTGGTGTCACCCCGCTCAGCGCCATTGAGGCCGAGCTCGGGAAGGGAGGCGTCGCCGGCGTCATCGTCCCTTCCGTCAACCGCTACGGCATTGTGGAAGACCTCACCGGTTTTGCCGATGCCATCCATGCGCACAAGGCACTCCTCGTGGAGTACTGCGACCCGTCGGCCCTTGCCGTGGTGAAGACGCCCGGCGAATGGGGGGCCGATATCGCCGTAGGCGACGGGCAGCCCCTGGGACTTCCGCTCAGCTACGGCGGCCCTTACGTGGGCTTCATGGCCGTAAAGAAGGAACATATGCGCAAGATGCCCGGCCGCATTGTTGGCCAGACGCTGGACAAACAGGGAAAGCGCGCTTTCGTACTCACCCTGCAGGCCCGCGAGCAGCACATCAAGCGCGAGAAAGCCACTTCCAACATTTGTTCAAATGAAAGCCTTATGGCGCTCTGGGTCACCATCTACCTTTCCCTGATGGGTCCCGAAGGCCTCAGGGAAGTGAACCGCATCTCCTCCGACGGCGCCCATTACCTCTATAAAGAGCTGCTCGCCACCGGCAAGTTCGAGGAAGTATTTCCCGGCAAGCCGTTCCTCAAGGAGTTCGTCCTTAAACCGAAGGAAGATGCCGCTCAGCTGCAGCAGCGCCTGGAGAAAGCCGGCTTTTTCGCCGCCCTCGGCACCGAGGAAGGCTATGTGAGTTTCTGTGTAACCGAAAAGCGTTCCAAGGCCGATGTCGACGCCCTGGTCGCAGCCGTGAAGGAGGGATAAGCCATGAAGTACTACGACAAGCTTATATTTGAACTTTCCAAGGAAGGACGCAAAGGTTATTCCCTGCCTGTGAACAAGTTCCCTCAGTCACCGGAACTTCCGGTTCAGCTGCAGCGCGCCTCCGCCCCCCGTCTTCCTCAGGTGAGTGAGCCGGAAGTGGTGCGCCACTACAACAACCTCTCCCAGATGAACTTCGGCGTGG
>DGHE01000114.1:8977-16366 GCA_002392525.1 Bacteroidales bacterium UBA3856
GCTCCTGCACCATGAAGTACAACCCAAAGATCAACGAAGAGGTGTGTGCCCTGCCCGGTTTTGCCGGTCTGCATCCCCTCATGCCCGCTCGCCTTACACAAGGTGCCTGCAAAGTGTATGAGGCTATGAATGCAGCACTTGCAGAGATTACCGGAATGCATACTTTCACTTTCGAACCCTGCGCCGGCGCACATGGTGAGCTCACGGGCCTCATGCTCATGCGTACCTATCACATGCTGCGCGGAGACCTCAAGCGCACCAAGGTCATCGTACCGGACAGCGCCCATGGCACCAACCCGGCATCGGCCGCCGTCTGCGGCCTCGAGGTTGTTGAAGTGAAGTCCCTGGAGAACGGCCGCATCGACGTTGAAGCACTTAAGCCTTTGCTGAACGATGAGATCGCCGGTATCATGATGACCAATCCCAACACCCTGGGCCTGTTCGAGACCCAGATTCTGGAGATTGCCTCCCTGGTACACGGCTGCGGTGGCCTTCTGTACTACGACGGCGCCAACATGAACCCCATGCTGGGTGTCGTACGTCCCGGAGACATGGGCTTTGACATCATGCACCTGAACCTGCACAAGACCTTCTCCACGCCGCACGGCGGAGGCGGTCCCGGCAGCGGCCCGGTGGGCATGACCGAAGAAGTGGCCAAGGGCCTCTCTCAAATCAAGGTGTCCGGTTTCCACGGCAACTTCGGCGTCATCCTCCGCGCCTATGCCTATATCCTTTCCATCGGCAAGGAACATCTGAAGGAAGTGGGTCAGTACTCGGTACTTAGCGCAAACTATATCAAGGAATGCCTGAAGGATGTATACAAGCTCCCCATCGAAGGTGTATGCAAGCACGAATTCGTGTTTGACGGCCTCATCAATGACGGCGGCCACGACGACGTGCATGGCGCCACCACCCTGGATGTGGCCAAGCGCCTCCTGGACTACGGCTTCCACGCTCCCACCATCTACTTCCCGCTCCTGTTCCACCAGTCTCTCATGATCGAGCCCACGGAAACCGAGAGCAAGGAAACCATCGATGCCTTTATCGATGTCATGCACAAGATTGCCGCCGAGGCCGCCGAGGATCCTACGCTTCTCCAGAGCGCCCCGCACAACACCGTAATCTCGCGCCCCGACGAAACCACCGCCGCCCGTAACCCCATTCTCAAGTACTGGGATACGCTCTAATCGGCGAACCACACCTAATCCGCTGTCTATCAGCGTTCTAATTTTTTCTCTTTAGGCCGAACAGCCTAAAGAGATTTTTTTAGAACGCTGGTAATCAGCAGTTTACGACTAGTTCGCAAAAGAGGCCTTTCGGCAAATCGAAGAAAATCGTTAACTTTGCATCTCAACTGAAAAGATTATGGCAGAATCCAACTTCATAGACTACGTACGCATCTTCTGCGCCAGCGGCCATGGCGGTGCTGGCAGTGCCCACCTGCACAGGGCCAAATACGTTCCCAAGGGCGGTCCCGACGGCGGTGATGGCGGCCGGGGCGGTCACATCATCCTCCGCGTGAATCCCCAGCTGTGGACCCTCATCCACCTGCGCTACCGCAAAGTTGTGCGCGCAGAGAACGGCGGCAACGGCGCCGAGGCCCTCAAGCGCGGCAAGAACGGGGCCGATATCATCCTGGAAGTACCCCAGGGCGTAGTAGTCAAGGATGCCGAGACCGAGGAAGTGATTACCGAGCTCGTGGAGCCCGGGCAGGAGTACATCCTGTGCCAGGGCGGCCGAGGCGGTTGGGGCAACGATCACTTCAAGTCTCCCACCAACCAGACGCCCCGCTACGCCCAGCCCGGTGAGGAAGGCGTGGAAGGCTGGTTCATCCTGGAGCTCAAAGTGCTGGCCGATGTAGGCCTCGTAGGCTTCCCCAACGCCGGAAAGAGCACCCTCCTCGCCGCCATCACATCGGCCAAACCCAAGATTGCCAATTACGCCTTCACCACGCTGGAGCCCAATCTGGGCATCGTGCGCTACTACGACGACCGTTCCTTCGTGATGGCCGATATCCCCGGCATCATCGAGGGTGCGCACGAGGGCAAGGGCATCGGCATGCGCTTCCTGCGTCACATCGAGCGCAATTCCGTGCTGCTTTTTATGGTGGCAGCCGACGAGCCGGACGTTACCAAGGGCTACAAGGTGCTCCTCAATGAACTGGAGGAATACAATCCCGAACTCCTGGTGAAAGACCGTGTTCTGGCCATCACCAAAACCGACCTCGTGGATGACAAGCAAATTGCCAAAATAGAGAAAAAACTGCCCAAGGACCTCCCGCACGTCTTTATCTCGTCGGTAGCCCAGACAGGTCTTAACGAACTCAAGGAAGAACTATGGAAGGCATTGAACAGATAGACAAGGTTATTACACTTTGGCTCAACAACTTATCTCCCGTGTGGATGGACTCTTTCTGGGCCATGATGTCTCACGTGGAATTCTGGTTTCCCTTCTATGGCCTCTTCATGGTATACGCCCTCTGGAAACTGGGCTGGAAGAAAGGCCTTGCCGTCATTGTCTCCATCATCCTCACGGTTGTATTCATAGACCAGTTTGCCAACCTGGTGAAAGCCGGCGTGAGCCGCCTCCGCCCGTGCTACGACGTCTGGATGAACAGTAACGGCCTGCGTCTTCCCTACGGCATGTATGAATTCAACAAGTTCGGCTTCTTCAGCGCGCATGCCGGCAACAGCGCAGGCTTTGCCACGGTTTCCTACCTGGGGCTCAAATGGAACAAACCCCAGAGCGATTTCCGCATCTGGGGCTGGTTTATCTTTATCTGGGCGGCCTGCATGAGCATCAGCCGCGTCATGATGGGCGCCCATTTTCTGGGAGACATCACCGTAGGCTTCCTCGTAGGACTTGGAATAGGCTACGCCTGTGCCTGTCTGTGCCGGAAGGTTACAGAGAAGCTATAACTTTTTCCATCCGGGTTCCGCGCGATCCTTTCACCAGAACGGTATAGCCCTCCAGCGGATTCTCACAGAGATAGGCCGCCAGCTCGTCGGAGGTGGCAAAGCAGCGGATGCCGGTTCCCTCGGCCGCTTTTGTAAATTCCTCTCCAACAAGGAAAGCGTCTGCGCCCTTCAGGCGTTCTACCACCTTCTTGTGTTCGGAGGCGGCATCGGCTCCCAGTTCACGCATGTCTCCAAGCAGCGCCACCTTTTTCCCCTGGGCCAGCGCCAGGTTGTCCAGCGCCACTGCCATGGAAGAAGGATTGGCATTGTAAGCATCCACAATTACCGTATTTTTCTGTGTCTTAAGCAGTTGAGAACGGTTATTGGAAGGAATATATGAAGCAATGGCGTCCCTGGCATCGGCCTCGGGGACCTGGAAGAACCAGCCAATTTTCAGTGCTGCCAGGATATTGTAGGCATTGTAGGCACCCACAAGATGCGTCTCCAGAACGGCACCGTCGGGCAGTTGCAGGCGAAGGAACGGTTCACTGGCCGATGACGGCAGAACCGTCACCCCCTCAAGACCGTACGGAATCATGGCCAGATCCCGCTCCCAGAGCATTTCCTGCAGGGTTTCGTCATCGGCGTTGGCAAAGGCCACGCCGTCATGCGCCTTGAGGTAGTCGTAAAGTTGCCCTTTGGCGTACTTCACACCTTCGAAACTGCCAAAACCCAGCAGATGCGCCTTCCCCACATTGGTAATAAGGCCGTGCGTAGGCTGGGCGACAGCCAGGAGCGGCTTGAGGTCGTCCGGATGGCTCGCACCCATTTCAATGATGGCAATCTCGGTATCACCGTTGATTCTTAGGACAGACAGCGGCACGCCGATGTCATTGTTCAGATTGCCCTCGGTGGCCGTCACTTTGTATTTGGCACCCAGGACTGTGCGAATCATCTCTTTGGTGGTAGTTTTTCCGTTGGTGCCGGTAAGGCCGATGACCGGAATATCGAACTGCTGCCGGTGATAGGCCGCCAGCTGCTGCAGCGCCTTCAGCGTATCCGGCACTTTGATGAGCCGGGGATCGGAAGCTTCCAACGTGTCGCTGACCACGGCATAGGAAGCGCCGGCCTCCAGGGCCTGCAGCGCGAAAGCGTTGCCGTCAAAGTTTTCTCCTTTCAAGGCTACGAACAACTGGCCTTTATGGATGGTGCGGGTGTCGGTGGTAAGACCGGAGCACTGCTGGTATATCTTGTATAAGTCTTTGATTTCCATAGATTCTTCGCTTCGCTCAGAATGACAAAAAAGGCCTGGAGACTATCGGCCGGTTGAGCCAAAACCGCCGGCTCCGCGCTGGGTGTCGTCCAGCTCTTCCACCGGCTCCCATTCTACCTGCTCATGACGGGCAACCACCATCTGCGCGATACGCTCCCCCGGCTCAATGGTAAACGGCTCATCCGACAGGTTTATGAGGAGGCACTTGAGCTCTCCCCGGTAATCGGCATCCACGGTACCGGGCGAATTGAGGACGGTGATGCCATGCTTCAGGGCCAGTCCACTGCGGGGACGCACCTGCGCCTCATAACCGGCAGGAAGGGCAATGAAAAGACCCGTGGGGATGAGCGCACGGCCCAGCGGCTGCAGCACCACGGGCTGCTCCAGATTCGCTTTGAGATCCACTCCGGCCGACAGCGGAGTAGCATACGCCGGGCACGGATACGGAGAATGGTTAACAATCTTAACTTTAATCATTTGGGAGCTTTTATATACAGTACAACTGCAATAATGGCATAGAGTACGTTGGGCAGCCATACGGCCACCTGCGCCGGCAAGGTGTCTGTAATCACAAACATCTCACTGAACTGCATGAAGAGGATATAGGAGAAACCCAGCGCAGTACCGGCTGCCAGGTTCATGCCCATGCCTCCCCTCTTCTTCTTGGTACACAGCGACAGGCCGATGATGGTTAGGATGAAGGCCGATATGGGCAGCGAGAAACGGTTGTGCTTCTCGATAAGACTCATGTTAACGGACGCATCTCCACGTGATATTTGAGTGCGGATGAGCTGGTTGAGTTCCCGCTGGTTGAGCTGCTGGATGGTGTAGCGGTTGCGGAAAAAGTCGTCCCGGGTCATGCTGAAAACCGTATCCAGCTGGCGGCCGGAACGGATGTGGTCCTGAAGACCCTCGTCAAAGTCCCGGATAAAGTAGTTGCGCAGCTTCCACACGCCAGAAACGGTGTCGTACTGGGCGCTCTCGGCCGAGAGCTTGGAATGCATGCGTCCGCCGTGCAAATCCTCCATGGTAAAGTTGTAGGCCGTATTATTATAGGCACTGAAGCTCTCGAAATACACAAAGACGTCGTTCTCCAGCTTGTAGTGCATGTCGTGCCCCATCTTCACCTTGCGGTAGGGGTTGTATTTCTGCTCGAACTCAACGCGCGTGGCATTGGCCCGCGGCAGGATCCACATGCCGGCTACCAGCGAGATGACGGCGACCACAGCGGCCGACAGGATGTAGGGGCGCACGATGCGGTGGTAACTGATACCGGAAGAGAGCATAGCCACCACTTCCGAGTCCTGGGTCATCTTGGACGTGAAGAAAATGACCGTGAGGAACACGAACATCGGGGAGTACTGGTTCAAGAAGTACGGCACGAAGTTCATGTAGTAGTCAAAGGCAATTTCCTTGAGAGGAACGCTCCTGCGCACGAAATCGTCAATCTTCTCACTGATGTCGAAGATGATGATGAGGACGGCAAGAAACAGCAGCGACATGAAGAATGTCACCATGAACTTGCGGATGATGTACCAGTCCAGCCGTTTGATCATAGGCGCTGCATGAGTCTCACGGCCACGGCGTTTTTCCAGGAGAGGAAATCGCCGGCCACAATGTGTTCGCGGGCCACCCGCACGAGGTCCAGGTAGAATGCCAGGTTATGCTCCGACGCCACCATGGCGGCAAACATTTCCTTGGCGATGAAAAGGTGGTGGATATAGGCCCGGGTGTAATAGCTGTCCACGAAAGAAGTTCCCAGCGGGTCCAGCGGGGAAAAGTCGTCGGTCCACTTTGCGTTTCTCATGTTCATGATGCCGTCCCATGTAAAAAGCATGCCATTGCGCCCGTTCCGGGTGGGCATGACGCAGTCGAACATGTCGATGCCGCGGGCAATGCCTTCCAGGATGTTGGCAGGCGTTCCTACGCCCATGAGGTAACGCGGTTTGTCCTCGGGCAGCAGCGGGCAGGTCACTTCCAGCATCTCGTACATCTTCTCCGTGGGCTCCCCTACGGCCAGTCCTCCCACGGCATAGCCGCCGCGGTTGTCGTTGTCCAGCGAGAGGGCATGCTCGACCGCCTGCTTCCGGAGCTCCGGATACACGCAGCCCTGGATAATGGGGAACATGGTCTGGCTGTAGCCGTACAGGGGCTCGGTCTCGTCAAAATGCCGGGCATAGCGCTCCAGCCATCCCTGCGTGAGTTTCAGGGACCTGGCCGCATAGCGGTAGTCGGCATCCCCGGGACAGCACTCGTCCAGGGCCATCACGATATCGGCCCCGATGATGCGCTGCGTATCCACGTTATTCTCCGGCGTAAAGATGTGCTTGCTGCCGTCGATGTGCGAGGAAAACCTGCATCCTTCCTCCGTGAGTTTACGGATGGGCGCCAGGGAAAAAACCTGGAAACCGCCGCTGTCCGTAAGGATGGGCTTGTCCCAGTGTTCGAACTTATGAAGGCCTCCGGCCTTGTAAAGCGTATCCAGGCCGGGGCGAAGGTACAGGTGATAGGTGTTTCCCAAGATGATCTGGGCCTTCACGTCTTCCCTGAGGTCACGGTGATACACGCCCTTGACGGAGCCCACGGTTCCGACAGGCATGAAAATAGGGGTAAGGATATCCCCATGGTCCGTGGAAAGGGCGCCCGCCCGGGCGGCCGACTCAGGATCCGTTGCTATGCGTTTGAAACGAGACATCTATATAATTTAGCATACAAAAATACGGAAAAATTATTACTTTTGTATGATAGAAAAAACAATAACACAAAACATATCATGCAAATCAAAGTTAAGCCCATCACCCTCAAGCTCATTCTCATGATGTTCCTTGAGTTTGCCGTCTGGGGCGCCTATCTCACTTCCCTGGGACGTTACCTGTTCAGCATCGGCCTTGGCAACCAGATCAAATGGTTCTTCGCCATGCAGGGCATCGTGTCCATCTTTATGCCCACCCTCATGGGTATTTTGGCCGACAAACGCATGGAGGCACAGAAAGTACTCTCGCTCTGCCACGGCCTCGCCGGCCTTTTCATGGGCGGAGCCGGCGTGTACTGCATGATTTCGGGCAGCCAGGTGCAGTTTGCCCCGCTCTTTATCCTCTATAGCCTGTCCGTGGCCTTCTTCATGCCCACCATCGCCCTCACCAACACCGTTTCCTACAACGCGTTTGCCAAAGAAGGCATGGACCCCGTGAAGGAATTCCCGCCCATCCGCGTGTTCGG
>DGHE01000207.1 GCA_002392525.1 Bacteroidales bacterium UBA3856
TAATTCTCCTCGAGGTTGTCCTTGATGTCCGGGTTGGCGTCAATCCAGGCCTGGTTGAGTTCTACGTTGACGGGCTTATTGGGGTCATCGTAATAGCTCTTGGACATAACGTGGAAGCCGCCGATGTAGGTGACGCCCAGGTCAAAGTTGAAGCTGACGCGGCTCTTGAGGGAGACGGCGCGGCCAAAGCCTATACCCAGGTACGGCTGCACTACATTGAGACCGGACTGTACGCCCAGATGTACCTTACCTTCGGGGTCTGTGGTGATGCCGAAGAATTTGGTGTTGGCGTAGTTGGAAGGGTCTACGGCCGGCTCCGAGGAGCTCTTGTTGACGAGGGTGGCGGTAAGGCTCACAAGTTGCGGGTGAATGTTGAACATGACACCGCCCGTAATGTGGAAGGAGCTATTTTTGGAAGGGAAAAAGTCTGCCAGGAGCGCCAGGCTTCTGTCGTGGATGTTACCGTTTACGTTTACTTCATCCACGTCGATGCGGGGGCTGGTCTGATGGACACCCACCTGGAAGGTGGCCTGGACGGGGTTGATACCGTATTCGGGCGCGAATTTGGCTACGATGGGATTGGCAATGGCGACAACCGGCGAGAGCGTGTTGTAGACGATACGGCCCTGCAGGTTAGGAAGAATGGTGGTTCCGGCGGTTATCTGGACGCCTTCGGAGAATCCGAAGCCCACGCCGATGGACCAATGGTTGAACAGGACGTTTTCCTGGTCTGCGATCTGTGCCTGAGCGTTAAAACTTGCTAACGTAAGGGCTACGGCACTTGCAATGGCTAGTACTTTTTTCATAGGTTGATTAGTTTAATTCGCGGTAAAGATAGTAATTATTTCCCAAATGTATCAAGCCGGGCTAATTTTGTTTGACATGGATATCCAGCTGAGGGAACGGGAATTCAATGCCGTACTTGGCGGGAAGTTCCGTATAGATGGCCTCCTGCAGCTGAAACCGGGCGTCCCAGTAGTCCTTTCCGTTCACCCACGCGCGTACCACAAAGTTGACGCTGCTGTCGGCCAGTTCCGAAAGGCCCACGAAGGGGTCCTGGGCGCCGTGCGTACTGCTGTCCAAAAACAGCGGATTGGCCTTCACCAGTTCCAGGAGGGCGCTTTTGACGGCATCGGCCCCGGCCCCATAGGCTACGCTCACGGGAATGTCCACCCGGCGGAGGTGCCGGCCGGTGACATTGTTGATGTTGCCGTTGGAGAGGGTGCCGTTGGGGAGGATGATGACACGGTTGTCGGTGGTGAGGAGCTTGGTGTTCACGATGGTGACTTCCGTCACTTTGCCCGCAAATCCCTGTGTCTCAATGAAGTCGCCCACCTTGAAGGGGCGGAAAACGAGCAGCATGATGCCGCCGGCGAAGTTCTGGACCGTTCCGCTGAGGGCCATGCCGATGGCCATGCCGCCGGCGGCCAGGAGGGCAGCCAGGGACGTGGTGTTCACGCCCAGCGTTCCCACTACGGCAATGATGAGGAGAATCCACAGGGCAATGGTGACGAGGCTTTCGGAGAAAGTGGCCACGGTCGCCTCCGTCTTCTTTTTGGCGAAGCTTTTCTTGAGGGCTTTCTTGACAAGGCCGATGACCCAGCCACCCACGATGTACAGGGCAATGGCCGCCAGTACCTTGAGCCCGAAGTGGAGCGCCTGCTCCCCGAACAGGGCCAGCAGGTCCTGGGGAGGCGTAGTGCGGATGAGTTCTTCAAACTGCTCTTTCTTGGCTGCCAGGGAGTCGGGGGAGACTTCCGGAATGGGGATGGTCTGGAGGAAGTGGAACATGGCTTACAGGTTTATGATAAGGTAGCTCATATAGCCGGCGAAAAGGAGGAGGAACAGGGCTCCGTCCACTTTGTCCAGCATGTTCTTTTTTCCAACATAGCTTGAGGTGAGAAGCACTAATGCGCTAATTATGAGCGCTCCAAGGTCTACATAAGTAATCCCTTCGAAGGAGAGGGGATGGATGATGGCCGCACCTCCCAGGATGAGGAGGATGTTGAAGATGTTGGAGCCGATGATGTTTCCGAGCGCCAGCTGCCCCTTTTTCTTGATGGCGGCGGCTACGCAGGTGGCCAGCTCCGGCATGGACGTGCCGCCGGCCAGGATGGTGATGGCGATGAACTTGTCGCTCACCCCGAGTGCCTTGGCAATATGGGTGGCCGAATCTACGAACCAGTTGCCGCCAAGGATGAGGGCGGTGAGGCCGAGGACAATCCAGAGTACAGCCTTCCACAGGGGCATTTTCTCCGCTTCTGGAGTCTCCTCCTGGCCGGCTCCCTGGCGAAAACTCCGGCCTATGTAGAGGACGAAGACGGCGACCAGGACGAGGCCGTCCCAGCGGGACAGTCCGTCGGTTCCAAAGCCGAAGAGCGTGTGCTCCAGGCCCAGGCCGATGAGCAGCAGCGTAATGAGGATGTTCATGGGGACATCCTTCTTCCGGTTGTCCTCCGTGATGGGCATGGGAAGGAGGAGGGCGGTGATGCCCAGGATGAGGAGCGTGTTGAACACGTTGGAGCCCACCACGTTGCCCAGGGAGATATCGGCATTCCCCTCGGCGGCGCCGATGAAGCTCACCACCATCTCGGGGGCCGATGTGCCCATGCCCACGATGGTGAGGCCGATGATGAATTCGCTGAGCCCGAAGCGGCGGGCGACGGCCGATGCTCCGTCTACGAGGGCGTCGGCGCCCCAGACGACGAGGGCGAGGCCTGCGACGAGTATAAGAATCTGAACAATCATTTCATGTACTAAAAAAACGCACAAAATTAGTAATTATTTCCGGATAATGCCTACATTTGTATGTACGCAACGTGTGACCCGAACCTAATCCTTACCTTTGCCATGAAAGGCATCTCCCCGCATTGGCTGTTTACCCTTGTGGTTTCAGCTTTTATTCTTGCCGGATGTGACCATCCGGCGGTTCCCGTTCCCCCTGAGCCTCCCGTTCCCGAAGACCCCGTCACACAGGTTTTCATCCCGGGCGCCTATGGCGTCAAAGGGGGAGACCAGGTGGTGGATCCTTCGCGTCAGGCAGGGGTCTATATAAGTGGCAATACATTGTCTTACAGGATATTGGACCCTGCTTCGCTCACGGTTGTCTCCCTGTCGGGGCTGCCGGTTCCGCTCCAGCAAGGAAGTTCTGTTTCGGTCCATTACCGGCTGGCGAGGGGCGGACGTACGCTCGAGAGCGAAGTGTATGATAACGTCCGGATTTTACTGATAAACGACAAAATGGCCTGGCTCAAGAAATCGGACCAGATTTTCTTTGTCATCCAGCTGTTGTAGAGGGAGTTAGCGTGAAAAAATGGTTTATATCGGCGATGCTCCTTCTATGCTGCCAGGGGGTGTTTTCCCGGGGTATTCCGCCGCGGTATCCGGTGGTGCTGGTCGAGTTCAAGGACGTCCGCTTCCAGCTGGAAGACCCGGCTTCGCTGGTGAAGGATCTCCTGACGAAGCCCGGCTTCGATTACGATGGTGCAAATGGCTCTGTAACAGATTATTACAGAGATAATCTGGGAGACTTCTTCGCTCCTTCCTTCGATGTCTACGGGCCGGTGAAGTTGGAAGGGCGTCTGCAGGATTATGGAAAGGACGTGTATGTGCACGGGGAACGAGTGGGGGACAAAGCCCCCGGAGATGCGGTCCTGGAGGCCTGTGCGGCGCTGGATGAGACCGTAGATTTTTCCAGATACGACGCAGATGGAGACGGTGAGGCAGACCTTGTCATTATGGTTTATGCCGGTTATGACCAGGCTGCAGGAGCCAGCGCAGACGCTATTTGGGCACATCAGGACCGGCTTGAATCGGAAATGCTACTGGACGGAGTTTCCGTCGGGAGCTATATGGCGGTTCCGGAGCTCGCGGGTTCTTCCGGAAAGCATCTTGGCGGAATCGGCCTGGTGTGCCATGAACTGGGGCATTTCCTGGGGCTTCCAGACTTTTATGACACGGATTTCGCTACTGGCGGCAATGCCGGCGGAGTCTATGGCTTTTCCCTGATGGGGAGGGGGCTGTACAACAATGACGGGCACACACCTCCTTCCCTCAGCGTGCTGGAAAAGAAAATGATAGGTTTTCCGGCCGATATTCCCGAGCTCCAGAAAGGCCTGGTGCGGCTGACACCGGGGCAGATGGCCATGAGCACAACGGAAACGGAAGGAGAGTGCTTCCTCTATGAATACCGGGGCGGAGCGGGCTGGGATGCACCGCTGCCCCGCGGACTGGTCATTTACCATGCCGACCGTTCGGCCAGGACGGTGGGGGACCATACGGCCGGGAATCTTTGGGCCGATTGGCGTAACTATAACGGAATCAATTCGCTGGCTTCCCATCCCTGCTATCACTTGGTGCCGTCTTCCAACCCTTGGCTGCTGGAATATGATGCAGCCCTCATTCAGGGGCGCATGGTGTTCCCGGGCCTGGACGAGGTTCTCTACTACGAGCCTGTGGACTGGGAAGGAAACTTCACTGGTATTCAGATTGCCTGCATCGAGCTGGAGGAGGATGGCGTTTCTTTCCGAGTGCTTAAAGATGCAGGCGCGCAGCTGAATGGTACGGTGCGTGATGCGAAAGGGATGCCGCTGGAGGACGTGGTTGTTTGCCTCGGGGAGGCATCGGCCCGGACCGGAGCGGACGGCTATTTCCAGCTGGAGTGGCCGGAGGGCGTTTCCAGCCTTGCGTTTACGGCTTCCTTGGATGGCTATTTGCCGTATTCAGAGGATGTTTCCATGGGAAAGTACCGCATGAAGAGCCTCTCGGTTACGCTGAAGCAGGCCGATGCTCCTCGCGAGGTGGTGCTTTCGCCGTTTGATAGAGAGGCCAGCATGGGCTATTTTGCCACTTTACCCGTACTGGGTGGAGTGCGTCTTTCTCCGGAGGAACTCTATCCTTTCGTGGGACATGAACTGGGGCAAGTGGTGTTTTATCCGTATTTGACTCCTTCTTTCGGTGGAGATATATATCTTGTTGTAGATGTGGAGAGTAGACGTGTCCTAACGCGTAAACTCGAGGGGCTTGTGAAGGGGCCTTACCTTAAGCAGGTGGTGGACCTTTCAAGCGAGCACATCATCATTCCGGAGGGAATGTCCCTCTACATCGGCTATGGAAGCCCTGCGGCAGACGCCGATTTGAGTTTCCGCGTGGGAACCGTCTATCCGGCAGCGAAAGGGCGCAGCTATTGCAGCCCGTTTTCCCTGCAGCGGTCTTCGTGGAAGGAAATGTTTGTCAGCAGTGCCGGCATTTACATGGATGTGGCGCTTACAGTGACGGCCGTGGAGAATACGCAGGCGAAGGACCTTGTGGAACTGGGCTACTCCTACATTGAGCGGCCGCAGGGGAAGATAAAGGCAGGGGAGCGCATCCCCCTTAAACTACACGCTCCGGGCAACGTTATTTCTGTAAACTGGACGCTGGATTCGGAGAATGTCAACGGTGAATCTACTCCGGCCCTCAAGGCAGGAACGCACAGGCTGCAAGCCCGCATCCAATACGGGGAGGGGATAGAGGAAATACTTGAAGTGTTACTTGAAGTAAATTAGTCTTTTCTTCTAAGTGATACTACGTTCTCAACATGCATGGTATGGGGGAACATATCTACGGGCTGCACGGCGGTAATCTTGTAATCCTTGCAAAGAATGGCTAAATCGCGGGCCTGCGAAGCCGGGTTACAACTTACATATACCATGCGCTCCGGGGCGGCTCCCAGTATCACTTTGGCAACGTCGGGGTGAATACCGGCGCGGGGAGGGTCAAGGATGATGACATCCGGACGGCCGTGCTCCTGGATGAAGGCTTCGTTAAGGACATCCTTCATGTCTCCGGCAAAGAATTCGCAGTTGTCAATGTGGTTGCGGCGGGCGTTGTCCTTGGCGTCTTCAATGGCCTCGGGGACGTATTCGATGCCCACCACCTTGGATGCCTTGCGGCTTACGAACTGGGCAATGGTGCCGGTGCCGGTGTAGAGGTCGTAAACGACTTCGTGTCCCTCAAG
>DGHE01000192.1:0-5943 GCA_002392525.1 Bacteroidales bacterium UBA3856
TGGTTGCTCTGGTTGGAGCCGGAGCCGGCATTCATGAACGAGAACATACCGGCAATGAGCAGCGTGCTCTTGTGGTGCGTAACCGTGAACGGACCGGCAAAGATGGCACAGGCCTCGCCGTTTTCCTCCTGGCAGTTACTGAAAAAGAGGGAGTCGGTGGCGCTGTAACCATGGCCCAGATGGCAGCACTGCCCAATGAAACAACGCTCGACGGACGTGTTGTCGCTCACGTGGGACCCGCTGCAGATGATAAAGTCATCGGCTATCACACCATGAGCTATGGTAACCGGCGCCAGCTCATTGCTGTGCACGGACCCGTTCCGGAGCCGGCTGGCGCCGCTCACCACCGCATAGTCTCCAATGCGGACGCCGTTGATATGGCGCGTATTGCGGATGGACACCCAGTCTCCGATCACGCCCTTTGCGCTTTCCTGAGCGGCGGCATAGGCGTCGATGTCGGCATTGAGCCTGGCAATAAGCCCGGGCCGATGACGGTAGAGGGCCAGGAGATAGGCAATCTGTGCGCTGAGGCGGTCGTAGATTTTCACTTCGCGGCCGCCGGTTTCATTGAGCACCGACACCTCCACGCCGTTACCGAAGCGGCAGGGTCCTTCGGTCACCACCAAATCCACATTCTCAATATAGGTATGACGGCCGATGTCGTAGTTGGCAATGTAGTTGGACACATTCTCAATGAGCGAGTCGTCCCCCACCGTCACATTGTGAAGGGTGGCGTTGCGGAGCCCGGAATGCTTTTTAACGCCGCCGGGAAGTTCAAACACCGCGTTGAAACTTCCCCATCGTACCGTGCCCGAAAAACGCACGTTGCGAACATAGCTGAGCGAGGAAGGGTCTGAGATTTCCACGGTGGACCAGTCGTCGGCCCGGCAGTCGCGGGAAATGAGAAAATCAATCTCTTCGGGGGTCAGTTTTCTGAATTCCATAAATATACTTGCTAACAATTTCTTCGATTCGGGCCAGGAGTTCCTCCCGCGTATGGGACTTTGCGCGCATGCAGTAGCGCACTTCGTTGCCGCAGAGGAGGCATCGGCGAGCCTGCAGGCCGATGGCATCCCGCGAGACGGGCCCTTCCGCTCCGACGACATCAATATCCATGAGGCGTCCCAGCGGATGCGACTCCTCCAGCTCGCACGTAGCGCGCTTGGCATCGAGCGGAGACATCGGGAGCGGGAGATAAGCCTCGTACCCCGTGGGAAGGTCCCGTTCGGTGAGCGGCGCGTGGGGGAATCTCGCGCGGAGGGCATCGGCCCCGGCTTTCCCGATGGCAAGGGAGGTGGCGTTCCGCTTGACGGGCCCCGGCAGCTGCACGGTGAGGCACACGATGCAGCAGCCCGGATTCTCATCCAGCATCTTCCGCTGGAGGGCGGCACGCGCATCACGACTGGCAAGGAGTTGGTCTAAGCTTATCATATCCTGCAAAATTAAAAAAAAACTTTATATCTTTGCACGCGCAAAACGCAATCGCATCCCATGGACCTTACCCAGATCAAAGCTTTCGCATTCGACATAGATGGCGTCGCCACCGACGGCGGCGTCCAGTGCACCACGGACGGAGACCTCCTCCGCACCTACGACGCCAAAGACGGATTCGCCATAAGGATGGCCTCCATGAACGGTTATCCCATCGCCGTCATCACGGGCGGCAGTTCGGAAACCATCCGCAAACGCATGATCGTGAGCGGTGTCAAACCCGAAGACGTGTTCCTGCACTGCCGCGACAAGCGCATCGAATTCGGCATCTTCTGCGAACGCTACCACCTGGACCCGAAGGATGTCATGTACTTTGGAGACGACGTCCCGGATCTGGACCTCATCAAGGCCGCCGGCTGCGGCGTATGCCCCGCCGACGCCGTAGACGAAGTCAAGGAAGCCGCCGACTGGATCACCTCCCGCCCCGGCGGCAAAGGCTGCCTCCGCGAAGGCATCGAGACCACCCTCCGCGCACAGAACCGCTGGATCTTCAACCCCACCCTTTACAAGGAAAAATTCTAGGCCGATGGATCTTCACGGAAAACATATCATCCTGGGCAGCGCCTCCCCTCGCCGGAAGGAGCTCCTGAGCGGTCTCGACATCGATTTCGAGGTAGACACGCAAAACAGCTTCGAAGAGCGGTTCGGCCCCGAAACGCCCTACGACCAGGTGCCGCTTCTGATGGCACAGGGCAAGTCGCACGGCTTCCATCGGCCCCTGAAGGAGAACGAAATCCTTATCACCGCCGACACCATGGTCATCCTGCCGCCCACGGATTCCCGCGAAGGCGAAATCCTGGGAAAGCCCAAGGACCGCGAAGACGCCTGCCGCATGCTGCGGGACCTCTCAGGGCGCAACCATCATGTGACTACGGCCGTTACCATCCGGGACGCAGCACACGAGAGTTCCTTCTCCGTCACCACACAGGTGTGGTTCAAGGCGCTAAGCCAGGAAGAGATTGACTATTACGTGGATACTTACAAGCCCTTTGACAAGGCAGGGGCCTATGCCATCCAGGAATGGATCGGGTACGTGGGCATCAGCCGCATCGAAGGCTCTTATTTCAATGTAGTGGGATTCCCCGTCCAGCGCGTGTACGAAGCCCTGCTGCGCTTTCTTTAGTGCGTAGCCTTGCGGTAGCGGGAGAACAGGCGCTGCGGCAGTTCCATGGCAAAGACAATTCCAAGAACAATGGCAATGGCCACTTTCACGGCCATGAACCCGCTGTGCATACCCAGGTCAAACTGACTGGACGTGAGGTAGTAAGAGAACCAGAACACGCCGGCGCCGGGCACCAGGGTAAAGATGCCGCACACGATGAACACCTGCGCCGGGCAGCGGTTGGGAACGGCCGCAAAGCGGGACAGGATGCAGATGATGAGGGCGGCGCCGAGGGATGCCACGGGGGCAGTGAGCCCGGCAAAGCGCACCAGCATGAGATAGACCATCCAGCCGGCCACGCCAATAATACCGGAAGAAAGGTAGTGCTCCCTGTCCACACCATATATAATAGTAAAGCCCAGGGTACCCAGGAATGCCGCCACGGCCTGCCAGAAGAAACCGGCAGTCTCGGGGTTGGCCGTCACACCCGTGAGCTTGATGAATTCCCCAAACAGCGCGCTGTCCAGCATGAAGGCCACCGACACGCCCAGGGCAATGCACACAAAGCCCAGCATGGCGTCGGTCAGTCGTGTGAGGCCGGCCAGGTAGTCGGAGTTGGCGAGGTCCCTGACGCCGTTGGTGAAAGGCACACCGGGAATAAGGGGCATTACTGCGCCAATGACAATGTCGCTGAGGCTGGTACCCAGGCCCAGACGCCAGCACAGGATGGAGACAAGGGTAGCCACAAAAGCATTGGACACGCCCGCCACGATACGGGACATGTAGCGGGAACTCACGAAGAAGATGAACAGGTACAGGATGAGTCCGGCAATGGCTGCTGCCGCACAGTCCTCGAAGCCGCCGCCGAACACGGCCGAGAATGCCGCTGCGCTCATGGAAGTGGCGACGAGCTGCTCCCAGAAGGGTTTGACCGGCATTTTCTTAATCTGCTCCAGGCGTTCCCGGGCCTCATCCAGATTGCACCGGCCGGCCGAAATGTCGTAGCTGAGGCGGTTAACAGCCGTAACGCGGGAGAACTGCGTGGCCCGGATGGGAATAAAGGCCACGTTGGCATAGGTAGAAGCCTGGCCGCCGGCCTTGTGCACTTTCTCGGCCTTGCCGGAAGTGAAGATGCCGTTGGAAAGGATGAAAAAATGACCGGAGCTCACCCCGAAATGGGTTGAAATCCGGTTCATGATATCTTCTACGCGGGAAAGTTCCGCACCGTTTTCGAGAAGGATGTGGCCGGCCTCGGAGGCTACCTCCAGGACCTCGGCGAAATCGGGGATTTGTTCGTTCTGTTCCACGGTGCAAAAGTACACAAAAAATTCGTATTTTTGCGCCGTGAACGCATTTACCCGGAACATTCTTTTATGGTACTCGGAAAACGGGCGGGACCTTCCCTGGCGCCGTACCCGGGATCCGTATGCCGTCTGGCTCAGTGAGATTATCCTGCAGCAGACACGCATCGCGCAGGGAACGGCCTATTGGCACCGTTTTATGGAGCGATTCCCCACGGTGGAGCAGCTGGCCGATGCCTCCGAGGACGAGGTGTTAAGGCTCTGGGAAGGCCTGGGCTACTATTCGCGCGCCCGGAACCTGCATGCGGCGGCAAAACAGATTGTCGCAGCCGGCGGGTTCCCCACCACCCTGGAAGGCATCAAGGCGCTGAAGGGCGTGGGAGACTACACCGCAGCCGCCATCGGTTCCATCTGCTTCGGACTTCCCGCCGCCGTCGTGGACGGCAATGTGTACCGGGTTCTGTCGCGCCATTTTGGCATTGTTACGCCGGTGGGCACCACAGAGGCCAAGAAAGAATTCACGGCCCTGGCCCAGCGGCTGTTGCCGGAGGAAGACCCCGCCGCTTTCAACCAGGGCATGATGGATTTCGGAGCCCTGCAGTGCACTCCGCAGAGCCCGGGCTGCCTCACCTGCCCCCTGCAGGCTTCCTGCCACGCCTTCCGTACCGGCCGCGTAGCCCTCCTTCCCGTGAAAAAAGCCCCGGCAGCCATCCAGGAGCGCCGCTTCAGCTACATCTACGTGCGCTGTAACGGCTACACCGCCATCCGGCGCCGCGGTGCCGGTGACATCTGGCAAGGGCTGTATGAGCCCATGGTTGTGGAAAAAGATGCTTCGCGCGCGGGCGTTGCGATGGCCGGTGGTCCAGCGGGAACAGAAAAAATTGTTCTAATCAAGAAAGGCGTCAAGCATCAACTGACGCATCGCACTTTAATCGTTGATTTTTACCTATTGGAAACATCGGCCCGTCCTGAATTGCCCGAAGGGTATATCTGGATCCCCGAAACCGCCCTTGACACCTACGCCAAGCCCCGGCTTTTCGAACTTCTCCTAGAAGCGTTACGAACAAAAGCATAATTCGCCGCAAATCCTGCTTTAGATCGTCAGTGCTTACGATCTAAAGCATCTTTTCCGGCAAATCCGGCTTAAGATTGTAAACGGTTCCGGTTGCCGTTATCTTATACCCCTTCAACTCCTTCTCCAGGGCCCGGTGTCCGGGGCAGACGCTTTCCAAAAGGGCATGGAACGGCTTGCCGTGGTTCATGTAACGGAGGTGGCACAGCTCGTGGAGCATGACGTAATCGGCCAGGTGTGCGGGAAGCGCCACCAGCCGGAGGTTCAGGTTGATATTGCCAAGGGATGAGCAGCTGCCCCAGTTACTCACATTGTTCTTGATGAATACCTTATTATATATAAAGCCATGCTGCGCAGCCAGGGCCCGGAGGCGTGGCGGCAGCTCGGCCTTGGCCCGTACGCGGAGCGCTTCCACTTCTGCGTTCACCGGAGCCTTGCGGGGTTTCCGGCGGCGGGCGATGAGCGTAAAGAACTTGCCGGTGATGGGATTGAAGAACAGCCTACTCATCTTCTTCCTCGGGCAGGACAATCTGCTTGTACTGGTTCTTTCTCTTGAGCCAGCGTTCCTTGGCATACTGCTGCATGTCGGTGATGGTGTCGTTCTCGTCAATGATTTCCATGCCCAGGATGGTTTCCATGATGTCTTCCAGCGTAATGATGCCCTGGAAGCAGCCGTAGTCGTCTATGATGCAGGCAATCTGGTCACGGGTTTTGAGAAGGCTTTCCCAGATGTCTCCCACGGCGGTTTCCTCGTGGAAAGCGGCAATCTTACGCTTGATGGACTTCAGGCGCATGTCAAACTTGTCCTCGGCCAGGTTCTCCAGGACATCGTAGCGCATGACATAGCCGGTAATGAATTCGGGAGAGTCCGAATAGACGGGAATGCGGGAGTTGTGGGAAAGGTCTTCCTGCTTGTAGAACTGCTTGAGCGTCATGTTCTCGGGGGCGATGGCAGCCACCACGCGCGGGGTCATGAC
>DGHE01000192.1:5986-6725 GCA_002392525.1 Bacteroidales bacterium UBA3856
TCGTAGGCCTTGATGTCGTCCAGTTTGATGATGTTCTGGATAACCTTGTTCTCGGAATTGTCCAGTACCCCTTCTTCCTCTCCCATGTTGGCCATGGCGCTCACTTCCTCGCGGGAGATGCCAAGGTCGGGGTCTCCGCTCGTGATGGTGTCATGGATTTTATCCACCAGCCACACGATGGGAAAGAGGACGAACACCAGCACCTTCATGATACGGGAGAGCCACAGAAGGCCCTTCCAGTGCGTGGTGCCGATGGTTTTAGGAACAATCTCGGAGAAAACCAGGATGAGGAAGGTCATGGCGGCGCTGATGACACCGAACCAGTGGTCTCCGGAGAGCTGCGTGGCCTGATGGCCCACGGCGGCAGCGCCCAGCGTGTTGGCGATGGTATTGAGAGACAGGATGGCAGACAGGGGGCGGTCAGGGTCCTGCTTATACTTCATGAAGAGGGCGGCGTTGCGGTCTCCCTCTTCCTCCTTCATGGAAATGTAGGAGATGGGGGTGGACATGAGCACCGACTCCAGCAATGAGCACAGAAAGGAAATGCTCATTGTCAGAAGTAAATAGATGATGAGTAACGTCATAAATAAGTAATATCCGACAAATTTACCAAATTTTCCGTAAATTTGCACACTATGAACATGGAACAGATCTTAATTCGCATTTCCGGCAAAGACCGCGTAGGCCTCACGGCCGAGGTCATGGCCATCCTGGCCCGGTACGACGCCCAGATCCTGGA
>DGHE01000192.1:6781-17568 GCA_002392525.1 Bacteroidales bacterium UBA3856
ACATCGGCCAGGCCGACATCCACAGTACCCTGTCGCTGGGCATCCTCATCCGAATAGACGACAAAGCGTCGGGACAGGTCATGAAAGAACTCCTGTTCAAGGCTACGGAGATTGGGGTAAACATTGGCTTCGAGCCCATCACCGACGACGAATACGAGGCCTGGGCCGGCCGCCAGGGCAAGAACCGCTATATCCTTACGGTGATTGGCCGGAGCCTCAGTGCCGGCCAAATCCAGTCGGCCGCAGAAATCATTGCCCGGCACGGCCTCAATATCGATGCCATCAAGCGCCTCACCGGCCGTATGAGCGTCAAGCACCCGGAACGGAATGTCCGCGCCTGCGTGGAATTCTCCATCCGCGGTACCCTGGAAGACAAAGGTGCTTTCCAGAAAGAGCTCATGACCCTTTCCTCCGACAGCGGCATGGACTTCTCCTTCCAGAAGGACGACATGTACCGCCGCATGCGCCGGCTCATCTGCTTTGATATGGACTCCACGCTCATCCAGGCCGAGTGCATCGATGAGCTCGCCCGCCGTCATGGCGTATATGACAAAGTGGCGGCCATCACCGAGCGCGCCATGCGGGGAGAGATTGATTTCAAGGAAAGCTTCACCGAGCGCGTGGCGCTCCTCAAGGGCCTGGACGTTTCCGTCATGCGGGACATCGCAGAGAATCTGCCCATTACCGAAGGTACAGACCGCCTCATGAGCGTTCTCAAGACCTGCGGCTACAAGATCGCCATCCTCAGCGGCGGCTTCACCTTCTTTGGAGAGTACCTGCAGCGCAAATACGGCATTGACTACATCTATGCCAACGAACTGGAAATTGGCGAAGACGGCAAGCTCACCGGCCGCTATGTGGGAGACGTCGTGGACGGCCGCCGCAAGGCAGACCTCCTCAAGCTCATCGCCCAGACAGAGAAGGTGAACATTGCCCAGACCATTGCCGTAGGAGACGGTGCCAACGACCTTCCCATGCTGCTCGAAGCCGGCCTGGGCATCGCGTTCCATGCCAAACCGCGCGTGAAGGAGACCGCCCGCCAGAGCCTGAGCACCATCGGCCTGGACGGCGTGCTCTACTTCCTGGGCTTCAAGGACAGCCACCTGGGAGAGCAAGGCCGGCTTTAGCATGAAGAGAATTGCCATCATCGGAGCCGGAGCGGCGGGGTGCTACTGCGCCGCGCAGCTTCGTCAGATGAAGGCCGATGCTGAGATCACCGTCTTTGAAGCGGGGAGCAAACCGCTCGCCAAAGTGGCCATCACCGGCGGCGGCAGGTGCAATCTTACCAACGATTTCGAAGGAATCAGGAGCCTGGCCGATGCCTACCCGCGGGGCGAGCGCCTCATGAAACGCGCCCTCAAGGCCTTCTCGCAGCACGACACCATCTCCTGGTTCACCGCCCAGGGCGTTCCCTGCGTCCTGCAAGACGATCACTGCTGGTTTCCGCAGTCGCAGGATGCCATGGACGTTGTCCGGGCACTCCTTCGAGCCATGAAGGGGGTTGACCTTAGACTAAATACCAGAATTACGAGTATAACCGAAGGGCCCGCGGCCGACGAAAATTATTTTTCGGGACGGGGCCCGAAAAACCAATTTTCGCCGGCCATCGCAACGCCCGCGCGCGCCTGTCATTATGAGCCTTCCGCATGTCAATCTGAGCCTTCCTCATGTCATTCTGAGCCTTCCTCCTGTCATTCTGAGCCCTCCTCTTGTCATTCTGAGCCCTCCTCCTGTCATTCTGAGCGAAGCGAAGAATCTATGGGCTATCTTGTCAATGGAGAGCCGTTCGATGCGGTGGTGGTGACAACGGGCGGGGCGCAGCGGTTTCCGTTTTTGGAGGGGCTGGAGCTGGAGATAGTGCCGCCGGTGCCGTCGCTGTTTACGTTCAATGTGCCGGACAAGGGGCTCAGGGCGCTGATGGGCATGGTGGTAGAGGCGCAGGTGGGGCTGCAGGGAACGGCGTTCAAGGCGGAGGGACCGCTGCTCATTACCGACTGGGGGCTCAGCGGACCGGCGGCGCTCAAGCTGTCGTCGTATGCGGCGCGGTACCTGGCAGAAAACGGGTACCAGGGAACGGTGGGCATCAACTGGCTCAGCGCCAACGAGGGCGAGGTGCGGGCAAGGCTGCAGGAGGCATCGGCCCGAAATCCGCAGAAACAGGTGTCCAACACGCCCCTGCTGCAGGCGAGGCTGTGGGAGCACCTGGTTCAAAGGGCGGGCCTCAGACCGGATATCCGCTGGGCGGAGCTCGGAAGCAAGGGGCTCAACCGGCTCACGGCGGTGCTCACCAACGACACGTACCCGGTGAGCGGCAAGAGCAAGTTCCGGGAGGAGTTTGTTACGGCGGGCGGCGTGGCGCTGTCGCAGCTGGACCTGGGTACGCTGGAGTGCAAGACGCATCCAGGGCTGTATTTTGCCGGCGAAGTGCTGGACGTGGACGCCATTACCGGCGGGTTCAACCTGCAGGCGGCGTGGAGTACGGCTTTTATATGTGCGAAAGCGCTTGCGAAATAAAAAAAATATTATCTTTGCGCACGTAGAAACAAGCACTAAATCAATTTTTACCGTATCTTTGTACTTATGGATACGGTAAATCTCATCATCATAGTGGCTGCGGCAATCCTCATTGCCGTGGCCATTGTCGTAACCTGGCTCGTCATGCGCACGCGGCAGGTAAAGGCCTGCAACGCCCTGGAGAACGAACTCATTGCCACCAAGGCTGCCCTCGAAAACGAGAAGAAACTGCACCAGCTGCAGCAGGAATCCTTTGACCGCCAGCTGGAACTGGTGAAAAGCCAGCTGTCGGCTCAGACGGAAAAACTTCTCCAGCAGCGGGAGGAAGCCCTCCAGAAGAAGGCCGAAGAAACGTTCAAGAACATCGCCGGTCCCCTGGGGAAAGACCTCAAGGCCATGCAGGAGAGTTTCGAGGCATCCAAACGCACGCAGGCCGAGGGCAACGCCACCCTCAAGACCGCCGTGGAACAGGCCGTCAAGCACCTGCAGGACCAGACTTCCAGCATCGGCAGCAAGGCCGACAACCTGGCCCAAGCCCTCAAAGGCCAGAACAAGATGACCGGTATCTGGGGAGAGACCATTCTCTATAATATGCTGGTAGCCGAAGGCATGGAAGAAGGCCGGGACTTTGACCGCGAAGAAACGCTGCGGGACCAAAGCGGCGCCATCGTCCTCAACGAAGACAGCGGCAAGCGCATGCGCCCGGACTACATCCTCCATTACCCGGATAAAACCGAGGTCATCGTAGATGCCAAAACCTCCATGGAAGCGCTCTCCGACTGGTATGCCACCGAAGACCCCGCCCAGAAGGAAGATGCAGCCCGCCGGAACCTCCAGGCTGTCCGGGCCCAGATCAGGAGCCTCTCCGGCAAACGCTACCAGGATTACGTGCGGGACGGCTACAAAACGCTGGACTACGTCATCATGTTCATCCCCAACTACGGCTGCCTGCAGCTGGCCAAGACCTTGGCTCCCAATATCTTCCAGGAAGCCTATCAGCAGGGCGTCCTCCTCACCACCGAGGAAACCCTCATGCCGTTCCTTCGCATGATCCGCATCGCCTGGACCAACTACGACCAGGCCCGCAACCAGGAAAAGATTATCAAGGCCGCCCAGACCATGGTAGACCGCGTGGCCGACTTCGCGAAGGCACACGCCGCTATGGGAGACAAGCTCCACGCCGCCCTGGACGAGTACGACAAAGTAAGCGCCAAGATCAGTGATTCGGGGAATTCCATCCTCACGTCTGCCCGCCAGCTCATCAAGCTGGGCGTCCCGAAGAATCCTAAGAAACCGCTTCCGGACTCAGAAGAATAAACTGCATGCCGCAGTTCTGAGCAAAAGCAGCGTCTGAAGGGCTGTCCCCCACCATGACGCTGTTTTCTGCGTCTATATCGGGGAACAACTGCTGTGC
The DNA here is from genome assembly GCA_002392525.1 of Bacteroidales bacterium UBA3856. Next base: position 10,710 of record DGHE01000192.1, read on the forward strand.
CTCCAAAAACATGCCCGTGTTAGGCTTGCGACGGGCGTCATCGTCCGAAACCGCCGTGCAGTAGAGCGCCAGGTCCAGCCGCCCGCCGGCCGCAAGGATATCGGCCATCATCCCTGCGTGAATGCGCGAAAGGTCCTCGTCCGACATCACGCCCTTCCCCACCCCGCGCTGGTTGCTCACCAGCACGATGCGACGGAACCGCGCCGCCCACCGGGGAAACTCCTCCAGCACGCCGGGCATCCATTCCCACATCGCGGGCGTGCGCACGTAATCCCCCGGCAGATGCCGGTTGAGCACCCCATCGCGGTCTAGGAAAAGGGTATCGGCCGATGCCTCCATGAGGGCCGATGACACCCGCTTCACCGCTTTCCATGCCGGCAGCGCCCACTGCGCCCGCCCGTAGTCCTCGGGAATGCCGATGTCGATGAAATACGCGTCGGAGACCACGCCGCCCACCTCGCCGATGGCCGCGCCCGGCTCCAGCACCTCCTTCTCGAAGGAGAACCGCTCCGGCAAGCTGCTCAGATCCAGCCTGCTGCGGTCAATGACATACACCCCGCCGTTAATGAGCCCTTCAGCGCAATGATGCTTCTCATGGAAAGCAGTGATCCGAAAGGAATCTTTGTGCGTTGGGTTTGCGATGGCAGGAGAAAATTGGTTTTTCGCAAAGCCTTGCGAAAAATAATTTTCTTCTGCCGCAGGCCTTTCGGAAACAGATTCTTCGTTGCGCTCAGAATGACAATTATCAATAACCACCGTACCATAACGGTCAAAGTCCTTCATAGGCTTAAGGGCCAAGGTAATAGGTTTATCGAAAGAAAAAACCGTAAGGTCTACTGGATAGAACGTATCGCCATTCACCACAAATACATGGTCCCCATGGCACTTTTCCAGCGCCAGCCGGATTCCGCCGCCCGTTCCAAGCGGTGTTTGCTCAACAGCGAAGTCATACGAAAACGGCCATTGACGGCTATGGATAAAATCAATCACCTGCTCCCGCAGATACCCCACCGAGAACACCACATGCTCCACCGGATAGTCCGAGAGCCACTCCAGCAGATACTGCAGAAACGGAACCGGGCCGTAGCCGCAGGGTGCGTCTGTCCCACCGGGGGCATCGGCCTTTTTTTTAGCCCCCGGTGGGACAGACCACCCGGAGGCCCTTTCGGCCAGATCAGATATAGAGGCACTGGCTATCGGTGCCAGACATTTGGGAATCTCATGGATGACGGAGCGGAGCCTCGTACCCAGGCCGCCGGCAAGGACTATAACTTCCATGCGACGGCACCCTTTTCGGTGAACTGGAACGGGACCACTTTACCCGGGAGGGCCTGGAGGGCCTCAATCACTTCTACTCGCCGGGTGGGATTGACCATGAACATCATGAAGCCGCCGCCACCGGCACCGGAGACTTTTCCGGAGATGGCTCCGGCACTCATGGCTACGTCAAAAGCCTCCTGAATCATGGGATTGCTAATGGCATCGGCCATCTTCTTCTTCTCTTCCCAGGCCCAGCCCAGGATGGAGGCAAAGGCCGCCATGTCTCCGCGAAGGAGAGCCAGTTTCATCTCAATAGTGCTCTGCTTGATGCGGTGCATGGCCTCAATCGCAACCTCGGAGCCGTCGCGGGCCGCTTTCTGCTGCTCGGCAATGATGTGGGCGCCTTCCCGGCTTCGGCCCGTAAAGTACAGCACCATGCTGCCCTCCAGCTCCGACACAATCCAGGGCTTCACGCGAAGCGGATTCACAATGACCATGTCGGAAGGAAGGAACTCCATGAAGTTGAAGCCACCGAACGCAGCGGCATACTGGTCCTGTTTGCCGCCGGCAAGGGCCAGGTCCTTCCTCTCGATTTCGTAGGCCAGGCGGGCCACTTCGTAGTCTCCCAGCGGAAGGTCCATCCACTCGGCAAAGCACTTGAGGATGCACACCACCATGGTGGACGAGGTGCCTAGACCGGACCCGGCGGGCGCATCATTGTACGTGGTAATGGCAAAGCCGGCCGATGGTACCGGGCCGAAGTCCTTCACGATGCGAGCGTACACTCCGTCAATCAGGCGCGCCCCGGAAGGCTGCCCCACGGGGACCACGGCCTTTACGGCAGCATCGGCCGCATTGACCTGCATGACGGGAGTATCCAGCGGCTCGATGGTGCAATAGGCCGCCAGGTTGATGGTGGCATTGAGGACGTAACCGCCGAACATGTCGGAATAGGGTGACACATCGGTTCCGCCGCCGGCCAGTCCCAGCCGGAGGGGGGCTTTGCTGCGGATGATCATTTACTGAGCCAGTTTTTCTTCGACGGCAGAGATGCGGTAGGCAGCTTCGGGATAACCGGCAGCCTGGGCCTGGTTATAATAGACAATGGCCTTGCGGTACATGGCCTCACGGAATTCCGCCATCTTGCGTTTGTTCTTTCTGAGGCTCACCTCGGGGGCTTCATCTCCCAGGTCTTCGAAGTCAACACCGGCCTGGAAGAGCATCTGGGCTTGCTCGGCCAGAAGGGCGTGCAGGTTTTCCTGCTGGGCGCTGATGGTAGCGTTCTGGGTTTCGATGGTGCCGCTTTGCTCGGTAATGGTCTTGTGCTGCTCGGAGATGGTGGCGTCGCGCTTGGCAATCTCGGCCTTGAGGTCTTCGATTTCCGCCTCTTTCTGGGCGATGACCTTCTTGAGGCTTGCGACCATGCCGCGAAGCTGCCTGTTACTCTTTGTAGCTTTTTCCAGTTCATCCAGCTGGTCTTTGATGTTGTCCAGGCCGTTTTCGATCTGCTGCACCTGGGTCATCTGGGCCGTGCCGCGCTCCATGTCGGAGCGGAGAACTACCGTACTGCCGCTGATCTGGGACAGTTTCTCGAGGATGTTGTCCACGGACTTGGCCTGCTGGGCATATTCTTCCCGGATGGCGGCAGAGCCGGCCTGCAGGTCTTCATATTCTTTCATGAGGGCGTCGTAGTCCTGGCGGGATACGAAGTTGGGGTCTTTACAGGAGGCCACCAGGGAGATGGCCAGTACCGAGGCAAGGATTATTTTGACAGTTCGCATAGGGATCCTCCTTTTTCAAAACTGATGGTTGTCTTCTTGATGCCGGGAGTGTAAGTAACGGCGCCGGAGCCCAGTTCCTCGGACTGCACGGCGGCGTGTTCACCCAGTTTGAAACCGTACAGGACGGGGCCGTATACGGTTACGCGGGAAATCTGATACTCACCGGAGGCAATCTGCGTGACTACGGCGGTAGAGTAGCGCACGCTGTCGTCTACGGTGGTTTTGAGGGTGTAGTTGCCCGGAAGGGTCTCCAGCACGGAGGCCGGAGCCTCAATGGGCACGTTGTTGTTTTTGGGTGCGCAGCCGGACAGTGCCATGACCGTCAGGGCTGCCAATATGATAGTGTTTCTCATAATCGGATGTCTAGAACATACAAATATATTAAAAAAAAGCGTAACTTGCGCGAAATTATGCAGAATATGGAAAACGGAATCTGGTCTTATCTGAAAATTCTGTTCAAACGATATGTTTACCTGTTTGACGACGTAGATACGGAGGATGCAGCCGAGCGCATCAAAGGAGCCATCTGGTTCCGCGGGCCCAATGTCTGGATCCTTGCATTCGCCATCGTCCTGGCGTCCGTCGGCCTGAATGTCAACTCCACCGCCGTCATCATCGGCGCCATGCTGGTGTCTCCGCTCATGGGCCCTATCATCGGCACGGGCCTGGCACTGGGCACCAACGACATGGACCTCCTCAAATCGGCCGCGAAGAACCTGCTCGTCATGGTGGTGATTTCCCTCCTGGCGTCTACCATCTATTTCATCCTGTCGCCGCTGGCGCTGGTGAATCCTACGGAGCTGGAGGCACGCACCTCCCCTACCATTTACGACGTCCTCATCGCTTTCTTCGGCGGCATGGCCGGCATCCTGGAAAACAGCCGCAAGGAACGCGGCACCGTGCTTTCGGGCGTTGCCATCGCCACCGCCCTCATGCCGCCGCTGTGCACCGCCGGCTACGGTCTGGCGCACGCCAACATGCACTTCTTCCTGGGAGCGCTGTACCTGTTCCTCATCAACAGCGTGTTTATCGCGCTGGCTACCTTCCTCATGGTGCGGTACCTGAATTTCCGCAAAATGACCGACAAAGGGCCGGAAATGACGCGACGCAGCAAACAGGCGGCATCGGCCATCTTCATCCTGTTCCTCATTCCCAGCATCTGGAGTGCCTTCAACCTCATCCGGGAGAACAACTTCGAGAGAAATGTACAGGTATTCCTGGAGAACAACCGCGTCGTGGGGCCTCACTCTTACGTATACGATTTCACGGTGAAAGGGCGGCATGCCACCATTGACATCGCGGGAGACCCGCTTACCGACAGTCTTCGCACAGTGTATCTGGAGAATCTGGCCCACTGTGGCATCAAAGAAAAGAATGTCACCATCCGGGAGCATACGTTTGGCCTTAGCGAAGACCAAATGAGCTCCATGATTAACGAAATCTACTCCAGGACAGACCGGGAACTGGCCCGTAGCGCCGCCATGCTGCAATCCATGCAGCAGAGGCTGGATTCCCTGCAGGCGCAGGTAAACGCCCTCACTTCCCCGGCCGACTCCCTCACGGCCCGGTCCGACTCACTAAACTTGTCAAAGTTTAACAATTAATTTGCATTTAAACAGGTTATGACGTATCTTCGGCCCCCGAAAACTATTCAAGACCTGATAAATGAAACCTTACCTTGCCTTAGTAGCGTTAGTTAGTATTGTAGGCATGTATTCCTGCGTGAGCCGCAGCGCCGGCGCCACCCGGGAGCATATTTCCACCATCGAAGAACTGGTAGACGCCCAGCCCGTCCATCTCCACAACCACGAGTGCTGGTCCGAGGACATCCTCACCGTCTACAACTGCATCAAAAACAACGGCGCTCCCAAAGACGTCATCCACAAAGGAGACACCGTCACCCTGGTTTATGGCCAGGACAGCAGCATGGAACTGATTTACGTTCGAGACACCCTCTACTGCGAGGTGCTGAACTAACTTCTTTTACACCGGATAGCCAGAAGGCACAGGACCAGAAGCGCAGGGAAAACGGAAGCAGCCAGAATACCGCTTTGGATATTGTCTCCGCATAGTCCCACCAGGGAGGGGCCAAACGTGCCGCCGGCATCGCCCGCCAGGGCCAGCAGGGCAAACAAGGCCGTTCCGCCGCCGGGCATCCGGGCCGAAGTCAGGCTGATGGACCCCGGCCACATAATTCCCACAGCAAGACCGCTGATCATACAGCCCGCCAGGGCAATCATGGGAACCGGAACCAGCGAAGCCGTCAAATAGGCGGCGAACGTGAGGATGCCGGCCCACATCATATAGGCAGACAGATCCATATTCTGCCCTTTCTTTCCATACCAGAGACGTCCCAGGCCCATGCAGAAGGCAAAGCCTGCCGGGCCGGCCAGGTCTCCGACAGCCTTCTCTACGCCAAGAGAAGCCTCGGCAAAGGCCGATGTCCACTGCGCCATGGTGCTCTCCGAAGCACCCGCCGCAACCATCAGCAGCAAAAAGAGCCAGAAGGTCCGGTTCCGGAGCAGCTGTCCCATACTCATGCCCTCGGAATCCGGCACGATGGGCTCGATGGGACAAGTGGCAAAATTCACGATGTTATAGAGCGGAACCAGGGCCCAAAGGCAAGTGAGGATGCGCCAGTTGTCCAGCCCAAAAACCGTAAAGAATAGCGTAGAGCCCAGGATTACCCCCACAGCGCCCCATGAGTAGAAAGAGTGGAGGAGGCTCATCATCCCTTCCTTGTTGGGAAAAGGGCATGCCTCGATGATGGGGCTGCACAGCACTTCGATGAGGCCGCTCCCCACGGCATAAACGGCAACGCACAGCAGGATACCCACAAGCGGATGGTGGAAAAGGCCGGGCACAAACGCCAGGCCGATAAGCCCGAGGGCCGATGTCACCTCCGACACAATAATGCTCCTGCGGTAATCAATGTTCTTGAATTTAGCACAGAGAAAGTCTGTCACCAGCTGCACCACATAGAAAACGGCCGGGATAAGGGCCAGGCTCGCAATAGAGATTTGGTATTCACGGTGAAAAGCCATGAAAAGAAGCGGGGTAAAGTTCGCAACAATGGCCTGCGTCACAAAACCCAGATAACACGCCAGCTTCGTTTTTCGATAGTCTTTCATATTCTCAGGCGAAAGTAAGGAGTTGCCGCGAATCCGACAAATCAACAACAATAAAGCAATTAACCATTTACACAATGCCGCCTACCGGAGGACATTGTACAATCAGCTATCTAACAAAGTGCTCAAAATGACATCAAACGAGATTCATTTGAGGCATATATTGAAAAATCAAATGCCCCGAACAATGTTCAGGGGCATTCTGGAGGTACCAAGCGGAATCGAACCGCTGTAGCAGGTTTTGCAGACCTGTGCCTAACCACTCGGCCATAGTACCGGTTTGGGAATGCAAAGATAGCACCTTTTTTGGAATCTCCAAAACTTTTGTAGCGGATGAGCCCCAAAATACCGCGTGGAGATAAGTTACTGATTATGAGCGCAGCACATAAAAACGCCTAGGCGAAATCGCATAGGCGTTTTTTGTAAAATGTTATTATTCAGGAGTTTACCTCCACGCGCACATGAGAGCTATCCAATTACGCCAAGTTCCTTACCAACCTTGATGAAAGCGGCAATGGCCTTATCGAGGTGTTCCTTTTCGTGGGCGGCGCTCAGCTGCACGCGGATGCGGGCCTGGCCCTTGGGCACAACGGGATAGTAGAAGCCGGTGACGAAGATGCCTTCCTTGGCCATGGCGGCGGCGAACTTCTGGGACAGCGGAGCATCGTAGAGCATGACGGCGCAGATGGC
>DGHE01000179.1 GCA_002392525.1 Bacteroidales bacterium UBA3856
GCCAGTGCGACTCCATCGAGCACATTACGCACTCCATCTGCACGCTGGAGTTCGACGTGCACCGTCCGCTGTACGACTGGTTCATCCAGACCCTCGGCATTTATCCTTCCCATCAGTACGAGTTTGCCCGTCTCAACCTCACCTATACCCTCATGAGCAAGCGCAAGCTCCTGGAGCTGGTGCAGAAGGGCCTCGTGAGCGGCTGGGACGACCCCCGCATGCCCACCCTCTGCGGTGTACGCCGCCGTGGTTACACCGCTGAGGCCCTCAAGATGTTCTGCGACAAGATTGGCGTCTCCAAGCGAGACCAGCTCATGGACATCCAGCTGCTGGAGTGGTGCGTGCGCCAGGACCTCAACGAGCGTTCCAACCGCTACATGGTGGTGCAGGACCCCGTCAAGCTCACCATCACCAACTGGGAGCCCGGCAAGGTGGAGTGGTTCGACTGCCCGCTCAATCCCGCAGACCCGGAAGGCGCCAAGCGCAAGGTTCCCTTCACCGGGGAACTCCTCATTGACCGGGCCGACTTCATGGAAGACGCTCCCAAGAAGTTCTTCCGCCTCAAGCCGGACGGAGAGGTTCGCCTCAAGTACACCTACATTGTCAAGTGTAACGAGGTGGTGAAGGACGAGAACGGTGAGGTAGTGGAGCTCAAGTGCACCTACGACCCTTCCACCGAGTACCGTCCCGTGAAGGGCACCATCCACTGGGTGAGCGCCGCCCATGCCAAGGAGCTGGAGCTCCGCAACTACGACCGCCTCTTCACCCTGGCCGACATGTCCCAGGTTCCCGAGGACAAGGACTACAAGGACTTCCTCAATCCGGAGTCCCTCGTCATGGGTAAAGGCTGGGCCGAACCCGCCCTCCTCGAAGACCAATCCGGCATTGCCGTGCAGTTCGAGCGCACCGGCTACTACATCATGGACAAGGACTCCACGCCGGAGCACCCCGTCTTTAATAAGACGACTGCCCTGAAAGACTCTTATAAACCGGAGTAGATCCCATCAGCAGCGACCTGAGCCCTGGCTTTTCAAGAAGTTCAGGGCTTTTTTTCGCTCTTCCCGCTTAAAGCCGATAAGGCCGATGACCAGGGCGGTTACAAATAGGGTTAACAGGAAGCCTGTCACGTGCCCCCAGAAGGAAGTCCAGACAAGGGACTTGTAGAGGATGAGGTAACCCGTCATTACGATGGAAATCATGAGCGGGCGCAGGTAGGCGTGCTTGATAAAGCTCCACACGCTGAAGCGGAACTGGAAGTAAAGCAGGATGAACTGGATGACGCGGTTCAGGAAGTCGGCGACGACAAAGCAGATGAGAATGGTATATGCGGGGGCGCCGCCCCTGAACAGGAAATAACCCGCCGGAAGGCACAGAATGTACAAAACGGCAATCTCGATTTTGTACCACTTGATGCGTCCCAGGGCATTGATGAGCTGGGACAGCCCGGACGACGTTGTGGAGATGGCCGCAATTATAAGCGTCCATCGGGCCATCAAAACGGTCTCTGGCGGCATTTTGCTTCCTAGCCACAGGCCCATCAGGAAATCCAGCTCGCTCCACAGGGGGAAAAAGAGTAACAGGAACAGAACGAGGCAAATGCGGCAGGAGCGGCGTGACAGCCGGGTTGCTTCTTCCATCTGACGTGCTCCGACGTTCTGGGTAATTTGCGGCGCGGAGGCTGCGTCAAAATTGTTGACGAACTGGTTGACGTAGTTCTGAAGCGTGAAAGCGTAAAAGTAGGCGGCGTTCGTCGTGGTTCCGAAGAAGGCATTGATGAGCATGTTGGAACCCTGGGAACGGGCAATCATGGAGGAAGAATGCAGCAGGTTGTAGTTGTTGAAGCGAAGTACTTCCTTATACTCCGCCCAGCGTCCTACCCATTTCCAGCGTATGATCCCGCTCCAGCGGCGCTCGCTCATGATGTGGTAGGCGATAAAGGAAATCCAGGTTGTGGCGCTCATCATTACGGCATACACGCGAAGGACATAACGGCTCTCCTGCATGAAAAAAAGCAGAAGAACAAGTCCCAGCTTGACCAGCGTGTTGACAATGTCCACAATGGCGACAATTCCGAATTTCTCATGTACGGTGAACAGGCTTTGGAAAGGGACATTGGCGATGCCCAGGCAGGCCACGATGGTAGAAACCTGGAATACGAACATGGCGTCGGCTTCCTTGCCCGGAGGAACATTCAGTTTGGTGCGGATGTACCAGATGCCGATAGTTTCCAGAATGAGCAGGATGAGCGCGGCACCGCCCAAGTGGATGGTGTTGCAGATATTGAACATCCGGTTGGGATTGCCGTCCGGTTTCCCCATTTCGATGTTCATATAACGGACGGTGGTGCCCGACAGTGCCCCCGTGATGACCCCGACCAGCGCCACGGCGCTTCCCACGGCACTATATATGCCGACATCGGATGCACCCAGCGCCTGCAGGACCAGGCGGCTGGTGACAATTCCCACGATGATGGTCACGGCCATCCGAATGTAAATGATGACCGTATTTTTCAGTATGCGGATGTCGGATGAACGGGACATATCAGCGCTTGGCGGAAAACGGAAGCCGTGCCCGGACTTTTAGCAGGAACTCAAGGAAGGAGAATTTCCCGGGGACATAGCGGCGCCGGAGGTCTTTATAGCGCCGGGTGTTCCTGAAATCCAGGTCACGTTTCCCTATCAAGAGAGTGACGTCGGGGAAGCCTTTGAAAAAGTCCTGGATGACGGCAGCAACATCTGAAGGCAACTCTTCGCTGTTACGTATGCGGGAGAGAACGCTTGGGTCATTCAGCAAAAACAGGTAGCTGTGAGGCTCTTTCGCGTAGGTGAAGAAGTAGTGGAATACGATGGCACCTCCCATATATCGTACGCCATAGGGGAGCTGGCAGTTCCAAATGCCGTCCAGCTGGCCCACCGGCATGGACACGCTTCCAAGCGTTTGGGCCAGGGACTGCTGGTCTGTCTTGATTCCTTTGCTGCGGCCCTGAAGATAGTTTTTTTGCCACTGCGCGAAAAAGGCTCTGACCGGAGCGCTGTCGCGGGAGAGGATTACGCCGCTGTTGAAATAGAAGTCATTTCGGGATAAGTCTTTTCCCAGCTGTCGGCATTCGTCGCGATGGCATTTGAATTCGGGGTTGTCCTCAAGGAGGCAGTGATGGTCCAGGCAAAAGGCCAGCTCGTGGGGGATAGCGTCAATCCCATCCAGCGGTCTGACGATGAGGGTGTCCGTGTCAATGAAAAGAAAGTCTCCTTCCACGTATTGTCTCATGCCGGTTTTGAGTATCCTGGACCGGTGCTCTTTGGTGAGGGAAGCATCCAGCGGTACCACAATCCACTTGTCCGGGGCGTCCAGCAGCCGTGCGCCCATTTTTCCACGGGAGGAAAGGGATTCGTGTGTGAGGGTGTCGGTGAGTACGCTTACCGCCGCCCCCGGGGAATTCCGCCTGAGCGAAGTGATGGACACAAAGAGCTGCTCGGCGTAAAAATCGTCTGAGCCGCTAACCAGCACATATAGGATTGTTGTTTTCACATCTACAAAAGTAATATTATTATTCGTTTCAAGCAAGCAGCCCATGGTTTGCTTTTCTCTGCCGAAAGCATTACATTTGTGTGATGCCAGCCGTTTCCGTCATCATATCCGTGTATAACGTCGAACCTTACATGGCCCGGTGCGCCCGGTCGTTGTTTGGTCAGACACTTCGGGATATGGAGTTTGTCTTTGTGGATGATTGTACGCCCGACCGCTCCGTGGAGGTTATGAAAGAGGTCCTGGAGGAGTTTCCGGATCGCAAATCACAGGTCAAGGTTTTCCGGATGCCCCAAAACAGCGGCCAGGCGTTGGTTCGGATGAAGGGACTGGAACTCGCGACGGGAGACTATCTTGCGCATTGTGACGCCGATGACTGGGTGGAGGCGGATGCTTATGAAAAAGCGTACGGGAAAGCCCTCTCCGGCGGTTTCGATATCGTGACGTTCGATTTCAGGAAGGGGAGTGACGGGAACTGGGTCAGCTGCTCTTCCGGCAGCGTCCCCGGCAAGGAACTCTCCGACATCATGACGGGTGCCGTGATGGGCAGTTTGTGGTGCCGATTGTTTAAGCGGAGCCTTGCCGACGGATTGGCCCTCCCGGCAGGGAACATGGCGGAGGACATGGCTTTGAGCATTCAAATGACGGCAAAAGCAAAAAGAATCGGCCATCTGGATGACGTCCTCTATTCCTACTTTGTGCGTCCGGATTCCGTCAGTCATTCGGCCGGGATGGAAGCTGCGCTGGCCCGCCAGGAATCCATGTATGCGAATACCCGCCTTTGCGCAGGGCTGTTGCAGCCGTATGCCGACAAGTTCGGCGCAGCCGATATGCTTATTTTCAAGTATCGGTCCCGCCATTATCTGGAGCCGTATGTGCATCATAAGGAAGTTTATCGCAAGTGGCGGGGTACCTTCCCGGAAATAGACAGGGAACTCCTCGCCGCCCGCGGCGTCCCGCCGGAAACGAAGTTCTGGTATGTCCTTATTCGTCTTCATCTGTATCATCTATGGAAAGTTTTAAGTGGTAAACATTCCCTGATATGATTCCCAAGATTGTTCATTATTGCTGGTTTGGCCGCGGGCCCAAGCCCTCGGAAGTACAGCGCTGCATGGCCTCCTGGAAGCGTTATCTTCCGGATTATACCTTCCAGGAATGGAATGAGGACAACTTCGACTATGCGAAGTGGGACTATGCCCGGGAAGCTTACGAAGCCCGTAAATTTGCCTTTGTCTCCGACCTTGCGCGCCTCTATGCGCTCTATACGGAGGGCGGCATTTATCTGGATACAGATGTGGAACTTTTAGGCTCTTTGAATCCTTTTTTGGAGCATGTTGCTTTCTCTGGATTTGAGGGCGGAACCAACGTCACCACGGGTCTCATGGGCGCAGAGAAGGGAAGCGCCTGGGTCAAGGAATTTTGGGATCTATATGCCAATGCGGCCTTTGTAAAGGCCGATGGTACCCTGGATGTCACCCCCAACGTCCGGCGCATCACAGAGCATATGGTGACCGCGCACGGGCTCCGGCAGGACAATACTTTTCAGGATTTTCCCGGACTTGTTGCGCTCTATCCCCAGGAGTATTTTTCGCCCCTCAATCCCCTCACCCGAAAGGTGCAGAAAACGAAGAAAACCGTAGCAATCCATCACTACATGGCCAGCTGGGAGACCAATACCCCCGTGCACGTTTTTCGTAAACTGGTGATTCGAACTCTGGGCGTCAATGCCTATGACAGCATTCGCCGTTTCAAACTGAAGCTTTTCCCCAAGCCTTGGTAGGATTGGGGATTGAACAGCATTAACCCCTTGTGAATGCGGAATAACTGTTTGGGAAAGATCCCAAGGAGAATTCCCTCGATGACGAATTTTGCTTTGGAGGAATTGAGAAGCGTTCCTTTGATCCAGGATTCTTGGTTGAGCGTCTCGCTAAAACGCTCCTGACTGTCTTTGCCTGTTCGGGTGCTGAGCTTGCAGGCAAAGTTGAGCGTGTTGGCGATGAAAGTGTCCAGCGCTACGCGCGTTTGTCCAGAGTAACTGAGCGAAAAGTTATGCAGACTTTTCATGCCCGCAATCATGTCCAGGGGCCTTTTGGCATTCACGGTAGAAGTAATGGAACCGCTCCGGATTCTCCTTTGGTAATAGGGCTCCGTGCAGGCGGCCATGCAGCCGGCGAGGGTGATGGCCCTGGGCGTGAATTCGTTGTCCTCGTGGAAAATGCCCGGGTAAAAGGTGAGCCGATGCTCCAGGAGGAAGGTCCTTCGGAAGATGTAAAAGGGCGCACAGGCCTTGAGCTGGTCCTGCCACTTTTCCATGAACCGACAGCCGGGAAGCGGCGCCGTCTCCGGGTAGAAAAACAGGTTTTCCCCGGACTCTGTAAAGTTGGCTGCGCCAATAGCCAGCACATCCAGCTTTTCCATCTTTTTGCCGATGGCGCTGAGGCACCCTGGCGCAATGCGGTCATCGGCATCGACAAACCAGATATACTCTCCCTGGGCCTTGGCTAACCCGGCGTTCCGGGCTTCGCTCAAGCCTTTATTTTCCTGGGAAATGAGCTGGACGTTGCCATGAGAGGCACAGCAATTCTTTGCAATCGCCAGAGAATCGTCGGTACTTCCGTCATTGACCAGAACCACCTCATACTCGTCCTCGGAGAGGTCCTGATTCCAAAGGGAATGCAGGCACTCTTCGATGAAGGGACCCACATTGTACATGGGAACAATGATGGAAATCTTGATAGTTGCATTCGTCTTTTGCATAGACTTCGAAGTTAGTAAGTTTTTTCTTATCCTCAAAAACAAGTTCGACGATTTCACGCGTGCGCGAGCATAATACGCGCGCGAACGCTTGCACATGTGTGAAAAAATGTGTATCTTTGTTAACTTTTTTAAAAACATTGCAAAGAATACGCTATGGCAATTGCAGATATACTCAAATCCATCTTCGGCTCCAAGAGCGACCGCGACATGAAGGCAATCCGTCCGGTGCTGAACCAGATCCTGGCGGTTTATCCGGAAATTGACGCCCTTTCCAATGACGAGCTTCGTGCGCGCACGGAGGCCCTCAAGGCCAAAATCGCCGCTGTCGAGAAACCCTTCGAAGACCGTATCGCCCAGATCAAGCTGGAGATTGAGAAAGATATTCCCATCGTAGAAAAAGAAAACCTCGCCACCGAGAGCGACAAATTGGTGAAGGATGAGGACGAGGCCATCGAGGTGGTCCTCAATGAAATCCTCCCCGAGGCCTTTGCCATCGTCAAGAGCACGGCCCGGCGTTTTGCCCAGAACGAGCGCGTCGAGGTATCGGCCAGCGAGTTTGACAAGCAGCTTGCCGCCGAAGGCCGCGACTTCGTGGAGATTGAGGGAGACAAGGCCGTCTGGCACAACCACTGGCAGGCCGGCGGTAACGAGATTACCTGGGATATGGTGCACTACGACGTCCAGCTCATCGGCGGTATTGTCCTCAACGGCGGTGTCAAGACTAACAAAGAGCAGCGCGGCATGATTGCCGAGATGGCGACCGGTGAGGGTAAGACCCTCGTCGCCACCCTCCCGGTGTTCCTCAATGCCCTCGCCGGCAAGGGCGTGCACGTGGTTACCGTGAACGACTACCTGTCCAAGCGTGACTCCGAGTGGATGGGGCCGATCTACATGTTCCACGGCCTCTCCGTGGACTGCATCGACAAGCATCAGCCCAACTCCGACGCCCGCCGCAAGGCCTACGAGTGCAGCATCACCTTCGGAACCAACAACGAGTTCGGCTTTGACTACCTCCGCGACAACATGTGCTCCCGCATGAGCGACCTTGTGCAGCGCAAGCACCACTACGCCATTGTGGATGAGGTGGACTCCGTTCTCATTGACGACGCCCGTACGCCCCTTATCATCTCCGGTCCCATGGAGAAAGCCTCGGGAGACGAGCAGTTCATGGAGTACCGCCCCTACGTGGAAAACCTCTACAACAAGCAGCGCGCCCTCATCAATACCACCCTCAATGAGGCCAAGCGCCTCATTGCCGCCGGCAACGAGGCCGAGGGCGGTAAGCTCCTGTTCCGCTGCTACAAGGGTCTTCCCAAGTACCAGCCCCTCATCAAGTTCCTCTCCGAGCCCGGCATGAAGGCCCTCATGCAGAAGACCGAGGCCTACTACATGCAGGACAACGAGCGTGAGATGCCGCAGGTGACCGACGAACTCTACTTTGTCATCAACGAAGTGCTCAATACCGTGGATATGACCGACAAGGGCCACGACACCCTGGCCGGCAGCGTATCGGATCCCAACTTCTTCGTTCTCCCTGACATGGGATCGGCCATTGCCGAAATCACCCACTCCGGGCTTAGCGCCCAGGAGAAGGCGGAGAAGAAGGATGCCCTCATGGAGGACTTCTCCCTCAAGAGCGAGCGCGTCCACACCGTCATCCAGCTCCTCAAGGCCTACGCCATGTTCACCAAGGACATCGACTACGTGATTGTGGACAACAAGGTGAAGATTGTGGACGAGAGCACTGGCCGTATCATGGAAGGCCGCCGCT
>DGHE01000144.1 GCA_002392525.1 Bacteroidales bacterium UBA3856
CATGGAGTGGCGGGCGGCAAGGGCGGCATAAATGAATCCGCACCACTGGGCAATGAGGGTGCCTGCGGCAACGCCTGCAAAACCCATGGCCGGGAGCCCGCAAAGGCCGAAGCCCAGGCCGAAAGACAGTGCAATGTTGAGTCCGTTCACAAGGAGGTCGGCGATCATTGGCTTTACGGTATCCTGGAGCCCTATGAACCATCCCTTGAACGCAAACAGTGAAAGGGTTGCTGGCGCCGCCCAGATACGTATCTTGAAATACTGGGAGGCCAGTTCCCGCACTTCCTGGGAGCAGTCCACAAGCAGGAATGCCAGCCACAGGATCACCCATTGTAATGCGATAAGAGCCGCACCGGAAACCAGCGCAATCCTCAGTGCCCGCCACAATATGCTCCGGATATTGCCGGCACCATGGTCAATGGTCAGCACGTCACCGAGAGCATTTTGGGCCGATATTGGTCTTGGTGATGTGCTGGAGCACGCCTCCGAGACCGTTTTTGGCGGATTTAGGGCTTGGAGCCGTGCCGTCAGCCGGCCGTAGGCCTGGGCCGTGAGCCCGCCGGTGCCGGAACGAAGGAACGAAAAATTCCAGTACAGGAGGTCGAAGAGCATTGTGCCGATGGTGATGCCGCCGATTAGCGCCGCGCCGCCCGTGGAACCGCCAAGGTGCCCCGCCACGGCGATATCGGCCATCCCGACCAGCGGTACGGTTATGCCCGCCAGGATGCTGGGGACCGCCAGGGAGAGGATGTCTTTGCTTAGATTCTTCACTTCGTTCAGAATGACAGTGGAAGGTTCAGAATGACAGAGGGGGTGTTCAGAATGACGGGCATTATCTGAACTTCTTGTCTTCTTCCAGCATGCCGAGGTATGAGTTGTAGCGCTCTGGGGCTATTATGCCGGCATCCACGGCATCTTTCACGGCGCAGCCGGGCTCGTGGGTGTGCGTGCAGGGGGTGAATCGGCAGCCGGCCGCGGCGCGAAGCATTTCCGGGAAGTAGCGCGCAATTTCGTCGTGCTCCAAATCCACCAGACCGAAGCCCCTGAGCCCCGGAGAGTCAATCACATAGCCTCCGGAAGACAGCGGGTACATCTCATACAGCGACGTTGTGTGCTTCCCCTGAAGGTGTACGGCCGAAATATCCCCTATCTTGGGGTCCAGGGATGGGTCCAGGGCCTTTATCAAAGAAGATTTTCCCACTCCGGATTCTCCGGAGAAAAGGTTTACCTTGCCTTGGCAGGAATCTCGCAGCGTATCAAGTCCTTCCCCTGTGACCACGGAAGTCTCCAGGACGGGGTACCCCGCCCGCTCATAGATGCTGCGGAACGCCTCTATGGCTTCCGGAGCCTCAGTGCGGTACATGTCGGTTTTGGAGAGCACTATTGTGGCGGGGATGCCGTAAACTTCACATGTTACCAGCACCCTGTCAAGGAACGGCAGCTTAACCTCCGGGAAGTACAGTGACACCACAAGATACGCCATGTCAATGTTGGCGGCAATGATGTGCGCCTGTCTGGAAAGATTGGTAGAGCGCCGAATTACGTAGTTGCGGCGCGGAAGAACGGAAGTGATGACCGCGGTGCCGTCCGGGCCTGTTTCATAGGTGACAATATCCCCCACGGCCACGGGGTTGGTGGTTTTTCCTGCGCCCAGGCGCAGAACGCCCCTAAGGACCGCCGGGAAGACGTTCCAGGAGGGGAGCTCTGTTAGTAGATAATGGCTGCCGGCGTTCTTTACAACTGTTGCGGTGGTCATTCGTCGGGATAAAAGCCCTGTTCGTTAAATCTTTTTCACAAAGATAGCTTTTTGTTTTGTAAGTCGCGCGAAAATATCTAATTTAGTGTGCTAATAACTAGTTATCATGACCATCAACATACAGCTTCAATACCATACTTCATGGGGTGAATCAATACACCTCAGGCTTGGTAAGCGTCGTGTTCCAATGCAATACTCTTTCGGCGGCCTGTGGCAGATTGTCCTCACCGGCCGTGACCTCCATTCCGGAGAAAGATTCTCCTTTGAGATTGTCCGCGAAGGAAAGGTTGTAAAAAGAGAATGGCGCGCCCATACATACAAGTCCCCTTCGGCCGGGAAAAACATCATCGTGCGTTCCCGCTGGCAGGACAAACCCTCAAATTCGGCCTTCTATTCGTCGGCGTTCTCGGACGTCATTTTCCGCAGGCCTTCCGGAGCTTCATTCCGCAATCCTCTTCCTGAAGCAGGCCGAAGAGGCAACGTCAGCTTCCACATTCCCGCCCCCGAGGTCCGCAGCGGAGAGTCCCTGGCAATAGTTGGAGACGGCAACGGCCTTGGAAACTGGAAGAAGGCGCACATCATGGAAGACGGCATCTTCCCCTGGTGGTTCCTCACCATGAACGTGGAGGAGCCCATGGAATATAAGTTTGTGATTGTGGACACCAAAACCGGCGCCATCAAAATGTGGGAGGAGGGTCCCAACCACTTCTTTGCCGAAGTTCCCGCCGCAGACACCCAGCTTGTCATCGCAGACCTCGCCCCCAAGTTCCCCACGGAGCCCTGGCGCGGCGCAGGCGTTGCCGTTCCCGTGTTTTCGCTACGCACGGAGGACAGCTTCGGCGTAGGCGAATTCAATGACATCAAGCGCCTTGTTGACTGGGCGGTGGAAACCCACCAGAACGTAATCCAGTTGCTTCCCGTCAACGACACCACCATGACTCACACCTGGAAGGATTCATATCCCTACAACGCCGTGAGCTCGTTCGCCCTGCATCCCCAGTTCATACATCTCCCGGAGGCCGGAATCCGCAAAACTGCCGCCTACAAGGCAAAGCAGGACGCCCTCAACGCCCTTCCCCAGATAGACTATGAGGCCGTCAACGAGGCAAAGCTGGAGATCCTCCGGAAGCACTACAAAACCCAGAAAGACACCCAAGCCCCCGCATACAAGGCCTTCGTGGAAGAAAACAGGGACTGGCTCATCCCATACGCGGTTTTCAGCGTTCTCCGTGACATCAACGGCACCCCGGATTTCTCCAAGTGGGGCCATTATTCGGCCTACAGCACCAAAAAGGCCGAAGCCTTCACCGCGGAGCACCAGGAGGAAGTTGGCTTCTACTGCTACCTCCAGTTTGTCCTTGACCGTCAGCTTAAGGATGCCGTAAAGTATGCCCATCTTCACGGGGTGGCCATCAAGGGAGACCTTCCCATCGGCGTTTCCCGCGTAAGTGCCGATGCCTGGCAGCATCCTCACCTGTTCCACCTTGACTCCCAGGCCGGCGCACCGCCGGATGCCTTCAGCGCAGACGGCCAGAACTGGGGCTTCCCCACATATAACTGGGAAGAAATGGCCAAGGACGGCTACGCCTGGTGGAAAGCCCGCATGGGCAAGATGGCTCAGTACTTCGACGCCTTCCGCATAGACCACATCCTTGGATTCTTCCGTATATGGGAAATCCCCTCGGAATATACCAGCGGCCTTATGGGACACTTCTCCCCGGCGCTGCCTTATTCCGGAGACGAACTCCGCGCCCAGGGCTTCGACCCTTCGGCAGGGGAGGGGG
>DGHE01000002.1 GCA_002392525.1 Bacteroidales bacterium UBA3856
GGTGCCGAAAGGAAGGATTCTCTGCATGGAGAGCCCGCCGTGGAAGGCCAGGCGGCTGCGGTAACGCGGCAGCAGCTTGTACACGTCCATCACTTCCGGTTGGAAAGAGCAGCCTGTTGCTGGTCCTTTGCGGCCTGTGTACTTCCATTATGTGGGGATGCATCTTCAATCTTTCGGTAGAGGGGCTGGGAAAATATACGGAGCAGGCCTCCGGTCTTTTCATGATGATGTGCGTAGGTGGCGGCATTATGCCACTTATCCAGGAGTTCATCGCCAAAAATGCCGGTTATTTTGCCAGCTACTGGCTGGTGGTGGCTATGCTGGCGTATCTCCTTTATTATGCCCTGTGGGGAAGCCGGAATGTGAATCCGGATATTTCTACAGAGTAATTTTTATTGTACCTTTGTATTCAGATTCAGGTGCCCTCCAAGGGCCCAACAGGGAAGCCGGTGAGAGGCCGGAACTGTGCCCGCAGCTGTGTTGTCCGTTATCGGCTCCGACAAATGCCATTGGGGGGAACCCCCGAGAAGGCCGGAGCCGGGAGAAGTCAGAAGACCTGCCTGAATCCAGTTATGTATCCGTGCTCGGGGACAAGCCGGTGCGCTAACGTAAATACCCATTTTTATGAAAAAAGCTTTGATGCTTTTAACCCTTGGTGTGCTCACCCTTGCAGCATGCCAGAAAGCCCCTGTCCCGGCAAAAGATGCCACCCTGGAGGGGCAAAAAGTGGCCGTAGATGCCTTCTCGGGCATGGCCCAGAAAATTTTCGTCCTCAACGAGGGCGGCATGGGCGCCAACAACGCCACGCTGGATTTCCTGCGTTTAAGTGACGGCATGTACATCACCGGCGCCTTCAAGAAAATGAACCCGGGAGCATCGGCCGGCCTTGGCGACGTTGGCAACGACATCGCCGTTCACGGAAACGAAGTCTGGATGGTCATCAACAATTCCGGCATAGTGGAAGTGGTTTCCGCAGCCGATGAAACCGAGATTGCCGTCATTGAAATCCCTACACCAAGAAACATCGCCTTCGATGACAAATACGCCTACGTAACCTCCTGGGCAGGCGCTTTTGCCACCTATGGGGCCGATTACTCCATCACCGATTCCGCCAATCCCAAAGGGCAGGTGTACCGTATCAGCCTGAGCACGCACAAAGTGGAAGGTAGCGTGGAAGTAGGCTACCAGCCGGAAGGCATCGCCTACTATGACGGCAAACTGTACGTGGCCAATTCCGGCGGTATCTCCAGCCAGCTTCCGCCCACTTATGCGTACGACAATACCGTGAGTATCATCGACGCAGCCTCTTTCAAAGTGACGGAGACCATCGAAGTGCAGGTGAACCTGAAATACGTCTATGCCGATGGCAATGGTAACATCTACGTGACCACCCTGGGCAATTTCTACGACGTCCACTCCGGCCTGTACAGAATTGATCCTCAGGGAAAAGCCTCCAAAGTCTCCGATTACGTGAGTGTATCGGCCCTTCTTGGCAGCACCGTCTATTGCATAGGCACCGATTCCGAATTTGACTGGCAGGCCGCGCATGTTTATAAGGGTTTTTCCGTCAGCGGCGGCACCAAGGCCGATTGGAACCTCAGCGTATCGGCCACAACGCTCTACAGCCTCTGCGCCGTGGATCCCGATACATTCCTGGTGGGCGATGCCGGGGACTACTTCAATCCAGGCAGCGTAATCTGCTATAACAACGGATCCAAGCTCTGGAGCGTGGCGGCGGGCGTCTGCCCCGGCCACTTTGCCATCTGGAAGTGATTCTTGCGGCCGTCATAGCCCTCCTTTTGCAGGCCCCCGATACCCTGGCCCCCGCCACCGTGTACTCCGTGAAGGAGCTGCCGGTGGTGAGGGCCACGGAGGCCGTGTACATGGATGCACTGGTACAGGCGCCGCCGCTGGTGGCCGATGTCCTTCGCAACTTCACCGGTGTGCAGGTTAAGGATTATGGCGGTGTGGGCGGGCTCAAGACGGTGAACGTGAGGAGCCTTGGCAGCGAGCATGTGGGCATTTTCCTGGATGGAATCCAAGTGGACAATGCCCAGAACATGCAGGTGGACCTGGGGCGGTTTTCCACGGACGGAATAGGTTCTGTTTCTCTATATAACGGGCAGAAAACCAGTCGTTTGCAAACCGCAAAGGAGTATGCAGCAGGAGCGTCCGTACATCTGGAATCGGCCGCGCCGGAAGGAAATGGCGGCCGGGGGCGGCTCCGTGGCGACAGCTTCCTCACGATAAACCCTTCGCTCCGGTGGGACCGGCGTCTGCGGGCCTCCCTGGTGCTTCGTACCTCCGGAGAATTCCTTTACTCTTCCGGCCGGTACCCCTATCCCTGCTTTGACACAACCCTGGTCCGGGAGAACGGAGACATCCGCAGCCTCCGCCTGGAGGCGCAGCTCTTTGGCCGCGTAAGGGGAGGGCAGTGGCAGGTCCACGTTTACGGTTACGGCTCCGAGCGGGGCTTTCCCGGCCCGGTCATCCGCCGCGGCTCCTCCTTCCCCTTCAGCGCCGAGCGCCAGGCCGATGAAGACCTCTTCGTCCAGGGAGGCTGGACCCAGGAATGGACTCCCCGTTACAGCACGGCCCTTCGCGT
>DGHE01000218.1:0-1588 GCA_002392525.1 Bacteroidales bacterium UBA3856
AGGATGTTGCCGGCGGTGGCCAGGATCATGGCGTAGCCGTGCTCGGCGTTATACTCCTGGACGAACTCGGAAATGGCGTTGGCAATCTGGTTCATCATCACCTGCTGCTCCTCTGCCATCTCCTGCTGCTTGTTCACCACATACTGCTGGTAGTTCTGCTGCTGCTCCTGCAGTTTGGCATACTGGGCCTGGGCGACGGACTGGGTGAGAAGGCCCTTGTCCACCTTGCTCTGGAAGTCGGAGGCGTCCTTCTCCAGTTTCTTGCCGCGGCGGTCAATCTCGGACTGGATGCCGGAGGTCTTGGTCTCGAAGACGGAGTTGAGGTCGTTGGCCATGTCGTAGCCTTCCATCACTTTGTCCATGTTGAAATAGACGATACTGCCGGCGACGGCCACGCTGTCAGAGGCGGCGGCACCGGCGGGAGCGGCGGCTTTGTTCTGGTTGCAGGAAACGGCGATGGCCATGAGGGTGGCGGCGCCAACGAGGAAGAGAGTCTTTTTCATTATTTGTTTTGTTTAATATTAATCGTACGGAAAGGCAAAGATAATTATTTTTTGCGGATTTGCGATAGGTATGCCGCAATAGTTTTTTCGAGTCCCAGATACAGGGCGTCGGAGATGAGCGCATGGCCGATGGAAACTTCGTCGGTCCAGGGAATGGTCCGGATGAACCAGGCCAGATTCTCCAGGGAAAGGTCGTGCCCGGCGTTGAGGCCGAGACCGGCCGATCGGGCCGCTTTGGCCGCCTCCAAATACCGTGCGATGGCTTTTTCCGGGCTGGCCGGGTATTCGGCGGCATAGTCTGCGGTGTACAGTTCCACGCGGTCGGCTCCGCAGGCGGCGGCGCCTTCGGCCATCGCGGGAATGGGGTCGATGAAGATGGACGTACGAATGCCCTTTGCCTTGAAGGTGCTGCAGAGGTCCGTGAGGAGGCTTCTGTTGGAGAGGGTGTCCCATCCCGCGTTGGAGGTGATGGCGTCGTGGCCGTCCGGTACCAGCGTCACCTGGTCGGGAACGACTTCGAGGACGAGGTCCACGAAGCTCGGGACGGTGGGGTTGCCCTCGATGTTGAATTCGGTCTTCAGGAGCGGGCGTATTTCCCGCACGTCGGAGTAGCGGATGTGGCGCTCGTCCGGGCGCGGATGTACGGTGATTCCCTCGGCCCCGAACGCTTCGCAGTCCAGGGCCGCTTTGGTGACATCCGGTACATTGCCGCCCCGCGCATTGCGGATGGTGGCGATTTTATTGATGTTTACGCTGAGTCGGGTCATGGTTCTACCAAAATAATAAAACGTGCAAATGTAAGGATAATTGTCGGAAATATGTTATTTTTGTCAGTTGTTTTAATTGCAAGCTATGAAAATAGGATATTTCATCCTCAAGGACGAGTTAAGGACCGACGCCCGCATGGCGTCCCTCCTGCGTGACCTGGAGGAAGCCACCTACGAGCTCTACGAAATCCGCACGAAGGCCGATGTCCGTCCGGACACCGACCTGGTGCTGTCGATGGGCGGTGACGGTACGTTTCTGAGCGCCGCGCACGTGGTGGCGGACATCGGCCTGCCCATCCTGGGCGTGAACTTCGGCCG
>DGHE01000218.1:1658-6288 GCA_002392525.1 Bacteroidales bacterium UBA3856
GCTTCCTGTGCGAGAACCGTCCGGAGGCTGTGCGGAAGGCCCTCGTGGAGGGAGATTTCAGCATCGAGTACCGTACCGTGCTCAACGCTACGCTCAAGGGACCCGAGGCGCGCCGCACCATCGGCATGCTCCCTTATTCCGTGAACGAAGTTGCACTGCACCGCGCCGGCCCCTCCGTGCTGGGAATCCATGTGAGCGTCAACGGAGAGCCGCTGCCCACGTACTGGGCCGATGGCCTTCTCGTCGCCACCCCTTCCGGCTCCACGGCCTACTCCCTCAGCGTGGGAGGCCCCATCTGCATGC
The DNA here is from genome assembly GCA_002392525.1 of Bacteroidales bacterium UBA3856. The sequence goes on from DGHE01000218.1 coordinate 1,962, forward strand.
CCGACACCAAGGTACTGGTGCTGGCCCCTATCTCCCCGCACAACCTCAACGTGCGTCCTATCGTCATCCCCGAGACCGCCAAGATTGACATCTCCTTCGAGTCCCGGGATGGCAAGGCAACCATGTCCATGGACAACCGCGTGGAGGAAATCCAGCCGGACTGGAGCATTCACGTGGAGATGGCACAGTTTTCGCTTAAACGTGTCCGGCTCCCGGAATCGGGCTTCGTGAAGGCCCTTACTTCACGCCTGTTCTGGGGAGAGGACATGCGAAACAACGAATAGAATCCTATGGAGAAAATACCGCAGCACGTATCCATTATCATGGATGGAAATGGCCGATGGGCGAAAGCCCGCGGCCTGGACCGTGTAAAGGGGCATATCGAGGGTGTGGAGAGCGTCCGCGCGTGCCTGGAGGCTGCCGCGGAAGAAGGGGTGAAATACCTTTCCGTCTACGCCTTTTCCGAAGAAAACTGGAACCGCCCCCAGGAAGAAGTGACGGCTCTGATGGAGCTGATGATGCGCGCCATGAAAAACGAGCTCAAAACGTTCATGGACAACGACATTCGCTTCATGCTCCTCGGAAACCGGGCCCGTCTGAGCGAGTCGCTCAACAAGACCATCGACGAAATGATGGAGCTTACGGCCGGCAACACCCGCACAACCCTCGTCCTCTTTGTGAGCTACAGCGGTAAGTGGGATATCCTGCAGGCTATGAAGAAGGCGCAGGCGCAGCTCTCGCCGGAATCTTTCCAGGCTATGGAACTGAAGGATTTCGACGCTTTCCTGGTGACGGCCGGCATTCCGGACCCGGACCTTCTCATCCGCACCTCCGGGGAACTTCGCATCTCCAACTACATGCTGTGGCAGTCGGCCTACACGGAATTCTACTTCACCGATGTGTTGTGGCCGGACTTCCGCAAACCCCAGTTCCGGGAGGCGCTCGCGGCCTATGCGCAGCGGGACCGCCGGTATGGTAAAGTGAAATAAAATGTGTATCTTTGCAAGATAACTGATTTCGTCAATGAGAGGAAAAAAGATACTTTGCGCTGCCCTTGCTGCCCTGGCTGGCATCTCCCTGCAGGCGCAGACGACGCGCAGCAGCATCGAAGTCGATTATAACCACCCGCAGAAGTACATCGTGGGCGGTGTGGGCGTAGAAGGAAACCAGTATTTCAACGAGCACCAGATCCTGCAGCTCACGGGTTTGCAGGCCGGTCAGGAAATTACGGTTCCGGGAGACGACATTACCGGCATTGTCAAGCGCCTGGTCGCCCAACGCTATTTCGAGGACGTCGCCGTGGTGGTGGATTCTCTGTCGGCTAGGGCCGATACCGCCTGGTTCAAGATTGCCGTGCGGGAGCGTCCCCGTGTGTCCCGCTGGAACTACACCGGCGTCAAGTCCGGTGAGAAAAAGGATTTGCAGGAGCGCCTGAACCTGCGTCCCGGCCGCGAGTTCTCCGAGTACGTGAAGAACACTTCCGTAGACATCATCAAGCGCTACTACAAGGAAAAAGGTTACCTCAAGGTGGATGTGGATGTCGTCACCGAACAGGACAGCCGCATCAAGAGCGCCATCCAGGTTACGTTCAACGTGAACCGCGGACGCAAGATCAAAATCAAGCGCATCAATTACGAAGGCAATACCGACGTGTCGGCCCGCAAGCTGGCCAAGAACATGAAGGAAACGCACGCCGCTACCTGGTACAATTTCTTCAAGTCCAAGAAGTTCAAGGAAAAGGAGTACGAGAAAGACCGTAAGACGGTACTGGATGCCTTCAACGAAGCCGGTTACCGCGACGCCCGTCTGGTGAGGGACTCCGTCTATTTCCTCGAGGACGGAAAGCACCTGAACATCGACATGGTTTTTGACCAGGGCCGCAAGTACTATTTCCGCAACATTACCTGGACGGGCAACTCCGTCTATCCTTCGGAGGTCCTCAACGGGATTCTCCAGATCAAGAAGGGAGATGTCTATGACCTTGTGACCATGGAAAAGCGCCTGCACGGGGGCGGCAAGGAAAGCGAATACGACGTATCCAAGCTGTACCGTGACAACGGTTACCTGTTCTTCAACGTCACGCCCGTGGAAGTCAACATCCAGAACGACTCCGTGGACGTTGAGATGCGCATCTCCGAGGGCAAGCCCGCCATCCTGAACGAGATCATCATCAACGGCAACGACCTCACCAACGAGAAGGTGATCCGCCGTCAGCTTACCACCCGTCCCGGCTACCTGTTCAGTCAGACGGACTTCGAACGCTCCATCCGTGAGATTGCCTCCATGGGCCAGTTCGACCCCGAGGCCATCATGGGCGCCGGCGGATATTCCATCCTCCCCAACCAGCTCAACAACACGGTAGACATTGTATATAATGTAACGGAGAAACCTTCTTCCCAGCTGGAACTCTCCGGTGGTTGGGGCGGCAACACCTTCGTGCTCACGGCAGGTGTCAGCTTCAACAACTTCTCCACGCGCCGTATGTTCGAGAAGGGTGCCTGGCGGCCTGTCCCGCTGGGAGACGCCCAGAACCTGTCGCTGCGTTTCCAGACGAATGGCCGGTATTACACTTCCTTGAGCGCCAGTTTCATGGAGCCCTGGCTCTTTGGCAAGAAACCTACGTCCCTGAGCATCTCCGGCTATTATTCCAGGATGACTGACTCCTATCTTGCCATCGGCATTCTGTCCACGGACAAAATGTTTGAGGTGTTCGGCTTCAATGCCGGTCTGGGTACCCGCCTCAAGTGGCCCGACAGCTACTTTGTGTTGTACAATAACCTCAGCTGGCAGACGTACAAGCTTACCAACTGGACCAACAGCTACTTCGCGTTCAATGACGGCGTCTCCCATAACCTGAGTTACACCATCTCCCTGACGCGTAATTCCTCCGACCAGCAGATTTATCCCCGTACGGGCTCCGAGTTCTCGGCCTCCCTGCAGTTTACTCCGCCGTATTCCCTGTTCCGCAAGTACAGCTACGACGAACTGGGCAACCGCATTCCTGTGAACAGCTGGAAAGACGTGAACTATGACAACTGGACGTCGGCCCAGCGCTACAAGTGGATTGAATATCACAAGTGGAAATTCAACGGAACCGTCTACACCAAACTGGTGGGAGACCTGGTCCTGATGACCCGCGCCCAGTTCGGATACCTGGGTTACTACAACCGCAACTGGGGCTATTCCCCGTTCGAGAACTTCCAGGTTGGTGGTGACGGTATGTCCGGTTACATGACCTACGGCGCCGAGATTGTCTCCCTGCGCGGTTACGAGGACTACTCCCTCACGCCCCGCAAGATGACTCCTTACAGCCGCAACATGGAGAGTTATGCGGGTAATGTCTACGACAAATTTACCCTCGAGCTCCGTTATCCGGTGATCTTGCAGCCGCAGAGCACCATTTACGCCCTGGCTTTCCTGGAAGGTGGTAACTGCTGGAGCGATATCCGTGACTTTAACCCGTTCCAGATCAAGCGGAGCGCCGGCGTGGGCGTGCGTGTATTCCTGCCCATGATTGGTCTCCTCGGTGTGGACTGGGGCTATGGCTTCGACGATACCACCAACGGCGGCAGCCACTTCCACTTCGTGCTTGGACAGCAATTCTAGAAACAACAAAATTCAATTGATATGAAAAAACTTTTTGTCATTGCCCTTGCGGCACTTGCTACTCTCACCGCCTCTGCCCAGCAGCTGGCCAAAGTGAACTTCAACGAACTCGTGATGCTGATGCCGGAGATGGACGCTGCCCGCACCGCCATCGCCGCTTCCCAGAAAGAGGCAGAAGAAACCTATGCCGCCATGGTAGAGGAGTATCAGGGAAAGGCCAACCAGTACCAGCAGAAGCAGGCTACCTGGACTTCCGCTATCCGTGAGTCCAAGGAAAAGGAGCTCTATGAAATTCAGAACCGCATCCAGGAGTTCCAGAACAGCATCAGCCAGGAACTGCAGCAGCAGCAGGCCAAGCTCACCGCCCCCATCCAGGAAAAAGCCAACAAGGTGGTGACGGATATGGCCAAGGCCAAGGGCATCACCGTGCTGTTTGACTCTTCCCAGGCCATCTACTTCGCAGACAGCGTCCTGGATCTCACCGCGGAGGCCCGCAAAGCACTGGGCATTCCTGACGACCGCACTCTGGAATCCCTCCAGGCCGAGCTTCAGGCCCAGGCCCAGCAGGGGCAGGCCGGACAGGCTCAGTAAATCTTTTACGTGTCATAAAAAAAGGTTCCGCCGAAAAGCGGAACCTTTTTTATTGTAAGTGGGGGGGCTAGATGGTGCCCTGCTCCAGCATGGCGGTAGCCACTTTCATGAAGCCGGCGATGTTGGCGCC
>DGHE01000218.1:6343-12999 GCA_002392525.1 Bacteroidales bacterium UBA3856
TGTTGGCGCCCTTCACGTAGTCGATGGTGCCGTCCGGCTGGGTGCCGTACTTGACGCACTGCTCGTGGATGCTCTTCATGATGAAGTGCAGTTTCTCGTCCACTTCTGCTCCGCTCCAGGAGATGTGCTCGGCGTTCTGGGTCATTTCCAGGCCGCTGGTGGCGACGCCGCCTGCATTGACGGCCTTTCCGGGTGCGAAGAGCACGCCGTTATGCTGGAAGAAGTGGATGGCCTCGGGCTGGCAGCCCATGTTGGAAACCTCGCAGCAGCACCAGCAGCCGTTTGCCTTCAGTTCCTTGGCATCTTCCTCGGAGAGTTCGTTCTGGAAGGCGCAGGGGAGAGCGATGTCTACAGGAATGCTCCAGGCCTTCTTGCCGGCGGTAAACACGGCCTTGCCAGGGAACTTGTCGGCCATATCCTGCACCTTGTTGCGGTTGGAGGCGCGCATGACGAGCATGTAGTCAATCATTTCCTTGGTAATGCCTTCGGGGATGTGGCATACGCCGTCGGGGCCGGAGATGGCCACAACCTTGGCGCCCAGTTCGGTGGCCTTGATGCAGGCGCCCCAGGCTACGTTACCGAAGCCGGAGACAGCCACCTTCTTGCCCTGGATGTCCTTGCCGGCCTTCTGGAGAAGGTGCTGGGTGAAGTACAGAGCGCCGAAGCCGGTGGCCTCCGGGCGAAGGATGCTGCCGCCCCAGGTGCCGCCCTTGCCGGTGAGCACGCCGGTATTGTACTGGCGGGCCAGTTTCTTGTACATGCCATAGAGGTAGCCAATTTCACGGCCGCCCACGCCTACGTCACCGGCAGGGATATCCTGGTCGGGGCCGATGCAGTTCCACAATTCCAGCATGAAAGCCTGGCAGAAGCGCATGATTTCGTCGTTGGATTTTCCTACGGGGTCGAAGTCGGAGCCGCCCTTGGCACCGCCCATCGGAAGGGTGGTGAGAGCGTTCTTGAACGTCTGCTCGAAGCCCAGGAATTTGAGCATGGAAGGCGTTACGGCTTTGTGGAAGCGGAGACCTCCCTTATAAGGACCGATGGCACTGTTGAACTGGATACGGTAACCGGTGTTGGTCTGGACCTCGCCTTTATCGTCAATCCAGGTGACGCGGAAAGTAAAGATGCGGTCCGGCTCTACCAGACGTTCCACAATCTTGGCTTTCTCGAACTCGGGATGCTGGTTGTAAACATCTTCAATAGATTCCAGAACCTCTTGAACGGCCTGCAGGTACTCTTTTTCGAGGGGGTATTTGGCCTGCAAACGTGCCATGATGTCGGTTGTTTTCATGATTTGAATGAAAGTTTAGTGTTGTTGGTTATAATGTTTAAGGAATTTGCTTTGATTCCGTCACAAATTTATGTAATAAAATAGTAATTAACAAATAAATTGAAAAAAGATTCGGCGTAAAAAAGGTGGCCTTTGTAACAATAAATTACTATCTTTGTAGACTTTTTGCAAACTAATTCATTTGTGATGAAAAAACTGACTTTTGCACTGTCTCTGGTGACGCTTGCCGCGGCCGTAGTTTCCTGCGGAAACGGCCGCTCCAAAGCCGAGCGCCTGCTGGAGAACTATGCTGAGGTGACCATTCCCGCTCCGGACCTTTCGGGAATCACCGACAATGGTAAGGAGGTTCTCAACCTTTACCGTTTTGCTGCAGACCAGGCCGATGCCATCTACTGGCAGCAGGTCTTCGGCTCCAAGGATTTCTTCAGCGCTCTTCCCTCCAAGGCGGAACGAGATTTTGCCGAGGTAAACTACGGCCCCTGGGACCGTATAGACAACCAGCCCTTCCTGGAAGGCTTCGGCCCCAAGCCGGCCGGCGCCCGTTTCTACCCGGAAGACATGACTGCAGAAGAATTCGAGGCGCTGAAGGATCCCAACAAGGAAAGTGCTTACACCCTCATTCGCCGCCGCATCGACGGTTCCCTGGAAGCGGTCTGGTTCCATGACGCCTACGCAGAGGAAGTGGAAAAGATTGCAGACCTTCTTCGCGCTGCCGCCGACATTACCATCAAGCCCAGCGTGCGTGCCTATCTCCTGGAGATGGCCAATGCTGTTCTCTCCGACGACTACTATGCCGCCAATCGAGCATGGCTGGAGATGACCGACAGCAAGATGGACCTTGTCATCGGCCCCACCGAGACCATTGACGACGCCCTTTATGGCAGGAAGGCTTCCTACGGTGCCTACGTTCTTTTGAAGAACCTGGAGCGCACGGCTTCCCTGCAGGCCCTCTGCGACCGTCTGCCGGAGTTGCAGGCCTCCCTGCCCGGAGACGCCGCCTACCATAACTTCACCCCCGGACGTCAGTCCAACATTTTCTCCTGCGACGTGCTCTACTACGGCGGTTATCCCAATGCCGGTTACAAGAACATCGCCGTCAACTTCCCCTATGACGCCCGCGTACAGGAAGAGTTCGGTTCCCGTACCATCCTGTTCGACAATATCATCCGTGAAAAATACAACCGCACCGTGTTCCCGGCCGGCATGCTGCTCTTCGAGCCCGCAGACCAGGCCCACCTGGATGCCTCCGCCTTCTACTGGAACATCGTATTCCGTGAAGTGGCCCAGTCCCTGGGTGTGAAGGAAACCGTGAACGGAAAGGGAAGTGTGGCCGATGCCCTCGGCAACGAGGCTCTCACCATCGAAAAGCTCAAGTCCAATGTACTGGGCGCCTACCTGTGCATGCAGGAAGTGGATGCCCACCGCGTAGATGCCCTTATCATGAAGCAGGATGTCGTCGCTACATTCATTGCCAATATCATCCGTTCGGCCCGTTTCGGTGCCGCCGATGCTACCGGCCGCGCCAACCTCATCATCTACAACTTCCTCGTGAACCAGGGCGCCATTACCCGCAAGGCTTCCGGCAAGTATGACATCGACTACGCCAAGGCGGAGTCTACCATTGCTTCCATGAGCGAGCTCGTGCTTTACATGCAGGCAACGGGAGACGCCAAGGGTGCCTCCGATCTGGTCGGCAAGTTTGCCAGCGTGCCTGCTACCCTTAAGGCCGACATCGTAAACCTGGAACTGGAAAAGATTCCGGTCGATATCCGTTTAACCTACGAAAGATAAAACTAAGACTATAAAATGGCAAAGAAATTCAACCTGAAGCTCTGGGTGTTCCTGCCGCTCGTGGTAGCTGTCACCGTCTTCCTCTGGGCTGTTCCGGTGTCGTTTTTCGGCATCGACTCCCTCACCGTCGTCCAGCAGCGTGTGATCTCCCTGTTCGTGTTCGCTGCCCTGATGTGGATCTTCGAGATCATCCCCAACTGGGCTACGTCCCTCCTGGTAATTGTGATAGCCCTCCTTACGGTATCCAATAAGGGTATCGGCTTCTTCTGCGATCCTCAGTATGGTACGCTGGTCCCTTACGCCCGTATCATGAGCTCCATGGCAGACCCTGTGGTGATGCTGTTCCTCGGCGGCTTCGTGCTGGCCATCATGGCAGAACGCTACGGCCTGGATGTCACCCTGGCCCGTGCCCTCCTGAAACTCTTCGGCACCAACCCTTACGTGGTGCTCCTCGGTTTCCTCATCATGATCTCCATCTTCTCCATGTTCATGAGCAACACGGCCACCGCCGCCATGATGCTGGCCCTCCTCACCCCGGTGCTGTCCAAACTTCCGGCCGACGACAAGGGTAAGGTCGGCCTGGCCCTGTCCATCCCCGTAGCCGCCAACCTCGGCGGTATCGGCACCCCTATCGGCACGCCTCCCAACGCTACCGCCAAGGGCGCCCTGGAGCAGGCTGGTATCGACGTGAGCTTCGGTGAGTGGTGCGCACACATGATTCCCTACGTGGTGATCATGATTGTGATTGCCTGGATCCTCCTCCGCGTGTTCTTCCCCTTCAAGACCAAGAAGCTGGTGCTGGAGATCCCGGAGAACACCAAGCAGAAAGACTGGAAGACGTATGTGGTGTGGATTACCTTCATCGGTACCATCCTTCTCTGGGCAACCGAGAAACTTACCGGCATCAACTCCAATATCGTTGCCTGGATCCCGCTGGGCGTATTTACCGCCACGGGCCTGTTTGGCAAGGAAGAAATCAAGGAAATCAACTGGAATGTGCTGTGGCTCGTCGCCGGCGGCTTCTGCCTCGGATACCTGATGCAGGATACCGGTCTCGCGAAGGTGCTCATCCAGGCCATTCCCTTCGGCAGCATGTCCGTTGTGCTGGTCCTTGTGGTGGCCGGTCTGGTGTGCTACTTCCTCAGTAACTTCATCTCCAACTCCGCTACCGCTGCCCTCCTTATCCCTATCCTCATTGTGGTGGCTAACGGTATGGCAGACCCTGAGGCTGCCAACAATGCCAAGTTCCTGGCTATGGGCGGCACCAGCGCCATGATCATCTTCGTGGCCGTGTGCGCATCCATCGCCATGCTGTTCCCCATCTCCACCCCTCCGAATGCCATCGCATCGGCTACCGGTATGGTAGAGACCAAGGACATGACCAAGGTAGGTATCGTGATTGGCTTCATCGGCTTTGTCCTTGCCTACTTCTGGCTTACCAAGATTTTCCCGTTTGCTTAATATGAAAAAAGTAATACTTCTTGCAATGGCAGCGCTGCTCTCCGGCAGCGCCGCTTTTGCGCAGGAGGAAAAGCCTGCGCACTTCAAGCTCTACGGCTTCATCCGTAATTACCTGTCTGCCGATTCCCGCGCCGTGAACGCCGGTACCGAAGACCTCTATTTCTATATGCCCAAGGGCCATGACATGAAAGACGGTCTGGACCTGAACAGTGGCTTCAACTGGCGTTTTGTCTCCCTCACCACCCGTCTGGGCGTGGACGTGTCCGGTTACAAGTGGGGCACCATGGGTGTCTCCGGCAAGGTGGAGGCCGACTTCTACAACCTCAGCGGCTCCGTTCCCGTGCTGCGCCTGCGTCAGGCTTTCATGAAGCTCACCTGGGACAACAGCCCCGTGGCTCTTACCCTGGGCCAGGCCTGGCATCCCATGGCCGCCGACATGCCGCACATGAACAATCTGGAGACCGGTGCTCCGTTCAATCCGTTCAACCGCAGCCCTCAGGTGACGGCCGACATCAATCTGGGCTCCGGTGTCACCCTCACCGCCAGCCTCCTGTACCTGAACCACTACCTGCCCACCGGTCCTGCCGGCAAGTCCAAGGATTACTACAAGTATGGCCTTCCCGAGGCTTACGTGGGAGTTACCTACAAGAACAGTAAGTTTACCGGTAAGCTGGGTGTGGATGTGGTGAATCTGCGTCCCTACCGCACCATCACCGACTGGCGCGTCGTTCCCGGATCCACAGACCCTGCCAAGACCATCGAGGTCAAGAGCCTTCTCACCACCTTCTCTCCCTTCGTGTTCCTGCAGTACACCAGCGGTAAGTTCCAGCTGCGTGCCAAGAGCATCCTGGCTCAGGGAGGAGAGCATATGAACCTTCTGTCTGGTTACGGCATACACGCTTTCAATGAGGACGGTACCATCGAGTATACTCCCATGCAGGACTGGGCTTCCTTCGTGAGCTTCTCTTACGGAAAGAAGGTCCAGGCCATGTGCATGCTCGGTTATATGAAGCAGCTGGGCACCACCAAGGATGTGACGACCATCTGGATCAACAATTCCGCCGACCAGCACATCCAGCAGGCCTTCCGTGCAACTCCTACCGTGGCCTGGAACCTGGGCAAGTTCACCGTGTCGCTGGAGTACAACCTCACCGCCGCCGAGTTCGGCAGCGGCGCCCGTAATGCCCGCGGCATGTGGGACGGCGACAAGGAGTGGATCCTCAATCACCGCTTCATCTGCATGACCAAGTTCAACTTCTAAGGATATCCTGCAGAACCAATCCGGCCAGCGTATGGCCGAAGATGGCTGTTATGTGCGCAAGGCTGCCGTTCACGCAGGCCTTGCGCACAATTTCTTGTGCCGGTTCCTGTGCCTCGCCCTTGTTCTCCAGCAGTTCTTGCGAGTACACGCAGAGAACGGGTTTGCCGGTAGTACGGCCTTCCTTGCGCATTTTCTTACGGATGGCCCGGGCCAGCGGATCTCCCTGCACGTCCCAGAATTCGGCCACACGGATGCGTGTAGGATCTATCTTAAGGGCGGCCCCCATGGATGAGAAGAGAGTGGCAGGGGAGTGGGAGGCCAGCTCAATGAGGGCGGTCTTGTCCTTCAGGGAATCGATGCAGTCGATGACGTAGTCGTAGTCTTCCAGATGAAACTCCGCTGCGCTCTCGGGGGTGAAAAGAGCGTGGATGGCCGTAATTTGGGCCGATGGATTGATCTCCAGCAGCCGCTCCTTCATGGTTTCCACTTTGGAACGCCCCACCGTGAGGGTGGTAGCCATGAGTTGCCGGTTGACATTGGTGATATTCACGTTGTCGGCATCTACGATGGTAAGGTGAGCAATGCCGCTACGAACCAGGCTTTCTGCACACCAGGAACCAACGCCGCCTACTCCAAACTGGAGCACGCGGGAGGAGGCTATTCGCTGCATGCCTTCTTCTCCTGTGAGGAGGCGTGTCCGGTTAAAAATATCTTGTTGCGAAGCGTTCATGGGTGCAAAGATACACAATAATTCTTGTCTTTTTTTTGTATATTTGTAGCTACGCTAACAACCTAACTAAAGATACATACTATGGGAGCATTTCATGCCTATGACATCCGGGGTATCTACAA
>DGHE01000218.1:13104-16606 GCA_002392525.1 Bacteroidales bacterium UBA3856
CGCCCGCAAAGTCCTTGTGGGCCGCGACTGCCGTCTCTCCGGCAAGGAGATTCACGACTACCTCATCAAGGGCATCACCGATGCCGGCGCAGACGTTGACGACATCGGCCTGTCCAGCACGCCGCTGGTGTACTTTGGTACGGCCAACTACGGCTACAAGGCTTCTGTCCAGATTACGGCCAGCCACAACCCGCGCGAGTATAACGGCATGAAGGTGAGCCGTGAGAATGCCCTTCCCGTCGGCCTTGATACGGGACTTGGCCAGATTAAGCAGTGGATTGACGAGGGACGCCCCACGCCCAAGGCCGCCGTCCCCGGCAAAGTGACGGAGATTGACATCAAACCGGACTACATCAAGTTCCTCCTCAAATACAAGGGAGACTACTCCAACCTCAAGATTGCCTTCGACCTTTCCAACGGCATGGCCTGCCTCTTTGCCAAGGAAATCTACAAGGGAGAGAATGCCACTTATCTCTTTGACGAGATGGACGGCAGCTTCCCCAACCACGAGCCCAACCCGCTGATCCCCAAGAACGTGGAACCGCTCAAGAAGCTGGTGTCGGAGACGAAGGCCGATGTGGGCGTCATCTACGACGGAGACGCAGACCGCGTGATGTTTGTGGACGACAAAGGCCGCTTCGTGGCTCCGGATTTGGTGGTGGCCCTCATGGCCCGCTACTTCTGCGACGAGCGTGGGGAAAAGAACCCCCGCGTGCTGCAGGAAATCCGCTCCAGCCTGGCCGTCGCCGAGGAACTGACCAAAAACTACAACGCAGAGGTTCACACCTGGCGTGTGGGCCGCGCCTTCGCCGCTCCCAAACTCCGTGAGATTGACGGTCTGTGGGGCGGGGAACTGGCCGGCCACTATTATTTCAAGGACTTTTTCTACAGCGACAGCGGCATGCTCTCCAGCATTATCGTGCTGCGTATCGTGAGCGCCCTCAAGAAAAAGGGCATCAGGCTGAGCGAGGAAATGGACCGTCTCACCCACTATGAGAATTCCGGCGAGATCAATTATAAGGTAGAGGACAAGAAGGGCGCCATGGACGCAGTCAAGGCCTTCTTCGAGAGCCAGGAAACGCCCACCAAGGTAATGGACTTTGACGGATATCGTCTGGAGTTCCCCGGCTGGTGGTTCAATATCCGGCCTTCGAACACGGAGCCTTATCTCCGCTTTATCTGCGAAGCCACCTCCCAGGATGTCCTCAAGGATAAAATTGCCCAGGTCGACAACATCATCGTCGGCCAGTTTGGCGGTAAACGTTAACGAATGAAGAAAACCGTACTGATTTTACTCTCCCTCTTCGCAGGGATCACCCTTAAGGGACAGGAGGCCGGCCGTGAGGCCGATTCCCTCCGTCACGCCTTCGGGCGTCAGCAGGTCACGAATCTGACAAAAAGTACAACGCCCTATGCAGATACCCTTGATACCGGCAACCCCGGTGTCAAGGTTGTCTTGTATAACAATGGCACGTACCGTTATGTGAAGGATCCGTCCATGGTGGCTGTGGACAGCGTGTTTACGGAATGCTGGGATACCCGCGCCGTGAATCCGTACCGCGAGCAGCCAGACCCTATCCCGGAGCGCTTCTCGCTGTGGGTGGTGGATTCCCTGGATTCCTATGCCTGCCCCTATGTGGTGCACCCCCGGTCGCTGTTCGGCTACCGGCACGGCCGCCGTCACCAGGGTATCGACCTGCCGTATCCCACCGGTACGCCCGTCCCGGCCGCCTTTGACGGCAAGGTACGTATCTCGGATTATGTAGGAGGGTATGGCAACCTGGTGGTCATCCGCCATGCCAATGGCCTGGAGACCTTTTACGGCCATCTGTCCAAGAGGAATGTTCAGTCCGGTGACTGGGTAAGCGCGGGCGATATCATCGGCCTGGGCGGCAGTACCGGCCGCTCCACCGGCCCGCACCTGCACTTTGAAACCCGTTACAAGGGTGCCGCCTTCGATCCTTCCTGGCTCATTGACTTTGAGACGGGAACCCTTCGGCACCGGCTCCTTAAAATCCGCAGCTGGTACTTCAATCCCAACCAGCGCTATGTGCAGAACGTGGACGACGAAGACGAGATTTTCCGTACCGACGAAGAAGACCGTCTCCTGGCCGAGGAACAGGCTAAGAAAGAAGCGGCCGCCCGTGCTGCTGCAGAGGCTGCCGCCATGCGTTACCATACGGTTCGCTCCGGAGACACCCTTTCAGCGATTGCCCGCAGGTACAAGACTTCCGTTCGCGAGATTTGCCGTCTTAACGGTATAAAAGAAACAACCGTCCTCCAGGTGGGAAGACGGCTGAGAGTCCGTTAGCGGAGCTTGCTGTTGTAGTGCGGATGCACTTTCCCCTTAGAGATGTTCTGCAGCTTGCTGGAGAGCATCTTTTTTCTGATGGGGGCGGCATGGTCCGTGAACAGGTCTCCCTCCAGGTGGGAAAGCTCGTGCTGGATCATGCGGGAGGCGAAATTGTCGAAGGTCTCGGTGTGCTGCTCCAGGTTTTCGTCGTAGTAGCGTACTGTGATGGACTTGGGACGGACAATGTCGCAGTAGATGCCGGGGATGGAAAGGCAGCCCTCGGAGTAGGTGGTCTTCTCTTCGCTCTCTTCCAGGATTTCGGGATTGATGAGGGTGCGGCGGAAGCCCTTGAGGTAGTCGTAGGTGTCGGAAACCACGTCTCCGTCCACGATGACCACCCGCTGGCTCACGCCAATCTGGGGGGCGGCCAGGCCACAGCCATCGGCGACCACCAGCGTGTCCTTGAGGTCCTGCACCAGGGCGGCAATCCCATCCCTGTCCTCCAGGTTAACCTCGGCGGCTTTTTTGCGCAGCACTTCTGCGCCATATAAATAAATGGGTCTTATCATAACTTTAATTTCTGTTTTGCCGGTCCAGGTATCCTTGCAGGATAATGGCAGCAGCGATTTTGTCTACGGACTCCTTGTTGCGGCGGTCCTTGTATTTCATTCCTCCGTCAATCATGGCACGGTGGGCCAGCACAGAGGTAAAGCGCTCGTCTTCCAGAGTGACGGGAATTCCCGGGAAGGCTTTGCCCAGCACTTTTAAAAAGGCATCGACATCGGCCTGGGCCTCGGCGGGTCTTCCGTTCAAATTGACAGGGTAGCCCACCACAAAGTGAACGATTCTCTCTTTTTCGGCGTAATTTTTGAGATAATCTATTAACTTTGTAGAATCGACTGTATCCAGTGCAGAAGCAAAGATGCCCAGCGGGTCGCTGGCGGCGAGCCCCGTGCGTCTTCGTCCGTAATCTATGCCGATGATTCTGTCCATACAGTCTGCAAAGATACGAATAATTATGGAGAAACCCGATAAGAAGAAAAAGAGCAGGTCGTTCCGGCTGGCCCTGGTGGACGCCATTTCGCATGAGCGAATCTGGAGCTTCCGTTATACGAGCACGGCCATGATCATTGCCATCGTTTCCTTTGTCATCATTGTCCTGGTGGGCTTTTTCTGCCTCATCGCCTATACGCCGTTCCGTTCCTTCAT
>DGHE01000218.1:16726-17849 GCA_002392525.1 Bacteroidales bacterium UBA3856
GAAACCCGTATCCTGCAGTGGGAACTCTATGCAGAGAACCTCCGCCGTGTGGTGTCCGGGGCCAATCCCATCCGTATGGACAGCCTCATCCTGCACACGAAGGGAGCACCCCTTAAGGAAGTGGATGCCCGTTATCTGTACCTGAGGGATTCTCTCCTTAGGGCCGATGTCGAGGAAGAGGAACAGTTTGGCGTAGATGCCGCTACGGTCCGCCGTAACCTTCCCATCGAGGCCCTGTATTTCTATCCGCCGGTGAAGGGCGTTGTGTCAGATGCCTTTGAACGTGCGCTGCACCCCTGGATTGACATTACGGCTCCGGCTGGTTCCATGGTGATGGCCGTGCTGGACGGAACCGTGGTCTACACCGGATGGGAAGAGGAAGAAGGGTACACTTTGGCCATCCAGCACAGCGGAGACCTTATCTCCATCTATAAGCATAACGAAAAACTGCTGCGCAAGGCGGGAGACGCCGTAAAAGCCGGAACGCCGGTAGGCGTGCTGGCTTCGTCCACTTCCCTTACCAAGGGAAACCACCTGCACTTTGAACTGTGGTTTGAGGGCGCCGCCATCGATCCTGTGCAATACATCAAGTTCTAATGTCGCATAAAACCATTGCTATTTTAGGCTCAACGGGCTCCATCGGCACACAGACGCTGGATGTGGTGCGGCAAAACCCGGAGCTTTTTTCCGTATTCATGCTGTCTGCGAACAGCAGCGCCGCACTGCTTGTCCAGCAGGCGCTGGCTTTCCATGTACCCCACGTCGTTATCTGCAATCCGGCCAAGTACCAGGAGGTGAGGGATGCCCTGCCTTCCAGCGTGGAGGTGCACCTGGGAATAGAGGCGGCCTGCGAGCTCGTTCAGGCGCCGGAAGTAGATGTGGTGGTAGCGGCTATGGTGGGTTTCAGTGGTCTTCGGCCCACTTTGTCGGCCATCCGCGCCGGAAAAATCATTGCGCTGGCCAATAAGGAGACCCTGGTGGCGGCCGGCGCCCTGGTGATGTCGGAAGCGGCCCGTTACAAAGCTCCCATTTACCCCGTAGACTCGGAACATTCGGCCATTTTCCAGTGCCTGGAGGGGGCGGGAGATAATCCGGTACGGCTCATTCATCTTACGGCGTCGGG
>DGHE01000095.1 GCA_002392525.1 Bacteroidales bacterium UBA3856
CGTGCCACGGCACCGGTTTCAAGGTAATAGATGCCGATGCGGTCTCCGCCGTAGACGATGCTGTCCGTATTCACGCCGAAGCCCTTGAGCTCTGCTGTGCACATGTCGGCAATGTCGTTCTTGGGGAGCCGGGTTACGAAGTGTGCGTCCACGCCGTAATTTGCGAGCGAGACGGCCACGTTGGCTTCACCGCCGCCAAATGTTGCGTCAAACTGATGAGCCTGTGAAAAACGCTGGTACCCGGGGGTGGAAAGGCGAAGCATTACTTCACCGAAGGTTACTACTTTAGCCATATTTTACTGTTTGTTTGATGATTGTCTTACGTGAAGTTCCATCGGAATGATTTCAGTGCCCGTGCGGCCGTCCAGGAATGCGTGTGCGGCGGCCTGGCCCATGTCGAAGGGGTGCTGCCCCAGGGAGCTCAGGGAGGGGGTCATGATGTCGGCCCAGAATTCGTTGGCGGTGCCCACTATGCCGATATCTTCCGGAATCCGTAGGCCGGCTTCCCGTGCAGCATCCATTGCCCCCAGGGCGGCATAGTCGCCGCAGCAGTAGAGGGCGTCGCAGCCGTCGGCAATGGCCTTCCCGGCCGATTCCTTGCCTGTTTCGTAGAGGATGGAATCCGGGTAGACGTATTTCTTGTTGAACCCGAGGCCGGCGTCTTCCAGCGCCATCCTGTACCCCGCCAGACGCTCCACAAAGGCCATGCAACTCATATATCCCGCAATTGTGCCGATGCGCTTGTACCCCTTCTTGATGAGGTGCATTGTGGCCTGGTAGGCTCCGTCGCAGTTGGCACCGACTACCTTTGCGCCGGGAAGGTCGGGGAAGACGCGGTCGAACTGGACGATGGGGAGGTCTCCCATGATCTCGCGGATGTGGTTCCCGTCTTTGGATTCGATGGAGTGGGAGATTATGACTCCTGCTGCGCGGTAGTTCTTGAGGGCCTTGAGTGCCTTGATTTCCGAATCCAGGCTCTCCTGGCTCTGGCAGATGATGACATTGTAACCGGCACTTGAAAGGACATCCTCTGCGCCGCCGATGAAGTTTGCGAAGAATTCCCTTCGCACCCTTGGAACCACGATTCCAACGATGTTGGAGCGGCCTTTCCTGAGGTTGGATGCCACGAAGTTGCGCTCGTAGCCCATCTCCGCGGCCTTTTTCTCCACGGCGAGTCGAGTCTTCTCTTTTACGCGGGGGTTCCCGGCGAGTGCCCGGGAAACTGTTGACGGCGTAATGCCCAGTGCAAGTGCGATATCGGTTATAGTTGTCATAGTACAACCACAAATATACAAACGTTTGTAAAAAACTCCAAAAAAAGTTACGCATCATGCATTCTGTTTTATCATTTTATTGTTAATTTTGTGTCATGCGCAAGAGCCACATAATCACAATCGTCGCCGCAGTCATATTCTGCGGCTGTTCAACTGCGGAAAACCAGACCGCCGAGTTCCGATACACAAACCCCGTACTCCACCTCGACTATTCGGACCCCGACGTCTGCAGGGTGGGGGACGACTACTGGATGACGGCATCGTCCTTCAACTGCATGCCCGGCCTTCCCATACTCCACTCCAGCGACCTCGTCCACTGGCAGCTGGTGGGTGCCGCGCTTGAGGACTACGAAGGTGCCCACATGCCCGTCCCGCACGGAAAAGCCGTCTGGGCCCCAGCCATCCGCTACCACGACGGTTGGTACTACATCTTCGTGGGCGACCCGGACCGCGGTATCTTCATGGTGCGCACCCAGAACCCCCTGGGCCGATGGGAAAAGCCCGTCTGGCTGGTCCGTGAGAAGGGTTTCATAGACCCGTGCCCCCTCTGGGACGATGACGGCCGCGCCTGGCTCTCCCACGGCGAAGCCGGCTCCCGCGCCGGACTCAAGAGCGTCCTCTTCGTCGCCCCCATGAGTGCCGATGGAACCACCCTCCTTGGCCCTTCCCGCATAGTCTACGACGGCCATTCCACACAGCCCACCATTGAAGGTACCAAGTTCTACAAGAGAGGCGGATACTACTATATATTCTCCCCGGCCGGCGGAGTAGCAACCGGCTGGCAAACAGTTCTCAGGAGCACCTCACCTTATGGACCGTTTGAGGAGAAGATAGTGATGGCCTGGGCTCCCGGAACCATCAACGGCCCCCACCAGGGCGCCTGGGTAGACACCCCCTCCGGCGAAAACTGGTTCCTCCACTTCCAGGACAAGGGCGCCTACGGCCGCATCGTCCACCTTCAGCCCATGCAGTGGAATGCCGACGGCTGGCCCTTCATCGGCGAAGACCCCGACGGCGACGGCGTTGGCCAGCCGGTACGCTCCTGGAAGATGCCTTCTGTCATTTCGAGCGAAGTCGAGAAATCTCTCCCCGGCCCTTACGGCCTGTCCCTGGACTGGCAGTATGCGGCAGTGCCGTCTCCGTACTGGCACATGGCGCTGCAGGGAGAGGACATAAGACTCTACAGTGTAGAGCAAAAATGGCCCTGGAGGAGCCTATGGGACTCCCCGAACACACTTTTGCAGAAGTTCCCCGCAGAGCGTTTCACCGTTACGGCGCGTATGGTTTTCAAACCCAACCCGCAGCTCAAGGAGAAAGGTGAGAATGCCGGTTTTGCCGTCATGGGCAACGACTACGCAGCACTGAAACTCACAGATACTGCCGATGGCGCCGTGCTTGAATACGTGGTATGCGAAGGCGCATCAGAATGCGCTCAGGAAAAGGTGCAGAGGCTGGCTGTCCTTCCTTATGAAATGGTACCTCTTCCGCATGAATATGAGTCCAAAAACGTACCGCTGGTGCATTATCCTGACATGCCCCAGGCAGAATTGTGGGTAAAGCTGGAAGTGCGTCCGAGGGCTGTGGAAGGAAACGTCCCGGATGCCGTGTGCAGGTTCTATTGGAGCACGGACGGCAAGCAGTATAATAAAATTGTTTCTCCGTTCACGGCAAAGCCTGAACTGTGGATTGGAGCCAAGTTCGGATTCTGGTGCAACCGCTTTGCTCCCAAGAATGATTCCGGCTGCGTCGATGTAACAAATTTGGAAGTAAAACCCGAATTCGCGCCGCTGGAAGGCTTTAATTATGATGAGGATGCCGTTGCGGACTACGCGCTTCCGAGTGTCCTTAAGTTTCAAAATCAAAAGCAAATCGGGAGCCTTAAGGCATGGGAAAAGAAGCGCTCGGAACTGCTTGGCATACTTGAGTCAGAGATGTACGGCACATCGCCCGGCCGTCCTGCAGAAGAGAGCTTCGATCTGCTCTCGGAAGAGCGCAACGCTCTTGACGGTCTTGCAACCAGAAAGGAAGTAAGGGTGAATCTTGGAGGAGGGGAGTATCTTACCCTCCTTTCTTATATTCCGAATGCGTTCAAGGACCCACCCGTCTTCCTTGGAGTCAACTTCTTCGGCAACCATACAGTGTCCGATGACCCCGGCATATCTCTCCCGGACATATCCCGCTGGCGCAGTAACTTCGTGCTGGAACCACGCGGCTCCCGGAGCCAGCGCTGGCCACTTAAAGCGATACTTGAGATGGGATATGCTATTTCCACTTTCTGCTGTGAGGACGTAGCACCCGATTCAGATTCCGATAATTCCAAGCGTGTCAAGTCTTTGTACAAGGATTTCACATGGGGAAACATAGCCGCCTGGGCATGGGGCCTTTCCCGCGCCCTGGACTATCTGGAGACAGATCCTGACGTAAATGCGTCCAAGGTTGCCGTCTTCGGCCATTCCAGGATGGGAAAAGCCGCCCTCTGGGCTGCTGCAAGTGACAGGCGCTTTGCCATGCTGGTTTCTAATGCCTCAGGCTGCGGCGGTGCTGCGGTTTCCCGCCGCCGCTACGGCGAAACCGTCCGCCGCATCACAACCCACTATCCGTACTGGTTCGCTCCGGGCTTTGCAAAATACGGGGACAACGAGTCGGCCCTTCCCTTTGACCAGCATGAGGTCCTGGCGCTTGTCGCACCCCGTCCGGTTTACGTCGCAAGCGGTTCAATGGACCGCTGGAGCGACCCCCGCGGCGAATTCATCGGCCTTGCTGAAACCGCCCCGGTATATGCTCTGTACGGCGTTGAATCCATCGGCCCAGGGGAGGAGCCCGGCTTTTTCCGTGACAGCGCCGCCCTCCGTGCCCTTGCAGAGCAGCGGGATTATGTCCCCGCAGGAACGCCTGTCACGGCATCGGCCCTTGCCCGTTCGTCCGGCTCCTGGCCAGCCCCTGGCATCATCGCCGCCGTCTCCAAAGGCCCCACCGCCTACCACATCCGCCGCGGCCGCCACGAAATCCTTTCCGAAGACTGGCACCAGTATCTCCTCTTCGCCGATTCCCAATTCCGCCGTTAAGTGTTGCTACCGGTCCAATAAGTGGGACGGTAGTAGCAAAAACGCCTCAAAACGTCGCTACCGGTC
>DGHE01000045.1:0-120 GCA_002392525.1 Bacteroidales bacterium UBA3856
AAAGCGGCAAGCTGGCCGATGTCTCCGAGGCGGAGCGTGAGAAGCTCTATCACATGATTGGCCTTGGCGCCCTCAAGTACTTCATCATCAAGGTGGACCCCAAGAAGACCATGCTCTTCA
>DGHE01000045.1:247-432 GCA_002392525.1 Bacteroidales bacterium UBA3856
ATCTGCAGCATCCTGCGCAAGGCTACCGTGTCCTTCGGTGCGGCCGATGTCCTGGGCGTTGAGCCCTCGGCCAAGGAAGTGCGCCTGGTGAAGCTCCTGGGCCTCTATCCCGCCAAGGTGGCCGAGGCCGGTGCCGCCCTGAGCCCCGCCGTCATCGCCAACTACGCCTACGACCTGGCCAAGGA
>DGHE01000045.1:497-1922 GCA_002392525.1 Bacteroidales bacterium UBA3856
TTCAACCAGTACTATCACGACACTCCCATCCTCAAAGAGCCCGACGAGGCCGTCCTCAAATACCGCCTCGCCCTCATCGCCCTCATGACCCGCGTCCTCAGAAGCGCCATGGCCCTCCTGGGTATCGAGCTTCCGGAGAGGATGTAATAACGTATAACGCGCCGGCTAGAACTTTCCCAGCACCACCCGGATCACGCTTTCCATTTCCGGGGAGGTCTCCAGCGGGAAGCCGAAGGCGGCCACTTTGTAGCCCGGGCCGTCATACCAGGTGGCGGCTCCGATGTGCGCGCTGTCACCGTAGCGCATGAGGACGGATGCCTTTGCGCTGGCGGGCTTGATGCCGTCCGGGCTCTCCACCCGGTACACGGAAGGGCTCCAGGCGCGGTTGTAATGCACGGCCGGTAAACCGCTGCCCCGGGCGGGTTGAACGGCATCTCCACGAGTCCCCGCATTGGTTACCCACTCATATCCCAACACGGAACGGACAAACTCGCGTGTCGCTTCGGGTGCCGCCGGAACGCCCGGGTACACATGGTCCCAGGCATCGGTACCAATGTAGGCTCCGGAAATGAGCACATGCCCGCCAGAAGCGGTAAAGCGCCGAAGGGCCGTCTGCAGCGAATCGGAGAACACCGGATAGCGGTCGGGGACGGCACCGCGGCCCACCCGCGTCGTGAGCTGCTTTCCACAGACCATATCTATGGCAAAGGCACCGCTGAGCCCGTCAAAGGCTTCGGCGCTGGAAGACTCCACGGAATAGCCCGCCTTCAGGATGGCCGCACCGTGCATGGCGGCAAAGTCAAACGTGTTACCGGCCACCGGTTTTCCAGCCTGATCCATGTAACTGGCCCCGAAGCCGGGATTGTCGTCGTCGGTCCAGGCCCGGCCGCGGTCGAACTCGTTCACGGAGCCGGCAAAGTGAATGTCCCGGCCCCACGGAACGCCGCTGTCGGTGTCGTCCAGAAAGCCTGCATACTGCGGCGTATCAAACCACACGGGAGCCGCCACGCGGGTGAAGTCGTTCACCACCTGCACCCGGCGTGCATGAAGGGACGGATAGCCGGCGCAAAGAATTTCCGAGGGAAAGCTCTCACCACCGTCGTTACACGCCGTAATCTTATAGGAATAGAGTTTTCCCGCCTCCAGGGGAAGCGTCACGGAAGTGCCGTTCACTTCATATCCCGCATCAAAGCCGCCATCCCCTACGCGGGTATACACCCGGTAATACCGGGGCACGGCCGTCGGCTCCAGCGGATCTTCCGTGGGAGCCCAGCTCAGGACTGCCTTGCCCTGGACCAGGTCCACCTTGAAGGCATGCACCGGAAGCGGCTGCACGGCATAATCGCAGCCGTAGCGCGCGCTCAGATACTTGAGCATGCCCTTGTACACGGCGCGGGCGGCCGTGAAGCGGAACGACGGATCCAG
>DGHE01000045.1:2040-3156 GCA_002392525.1 Bacteroidales bacterium UBA3856
GCCGGCACATTGGGCGTGCGGCTCTCGCTGTAGGAGCGGTCCCACAGCTGCCGGCGCGTCCAGGCCGGCTCATACAGCGCCCGGATGTCATTCACAACCTGCGTCTGCACAAGGTCGGAATACAACCGGCTGTTCATGCGGTCTTCCCCGTCCGGGAACTGCGAGAGGCCTTTGTTGGTGCGGGTATAGATAGCCAGCGTGCCGATGATGGAGTCGTTCGGGGTAACTCCGGCGTCGGTATGCCAGGCCAGCGAAAGGTCCACGGGCACCTTCCGGGATACCATTTCCTGCACCCAGGCGCCGCGGCCAGCATAATCTTTGGTATAGTCGTCGTTCCAGTCGTCAAACAGGGTGCTGTCAATTCCGGCGTACTGCAGCTGGTACAGTGCCCCCTCCACGAAGGACGGCATGCCGGAAATATGGCCGCCGCGCTCCATCTTGCCCATTCCGCCGCCGAAGCGGACAGCATCGGCCGATACAATCCCGGCCGATGAGCTGCGCGCGCTCAGTTCCACGTACCCGTCCGTCCCTTTGTCAAAGAGGTAAGTACCCAGGTACACCCAGGTGCCGCCGCTCATCTGCTGGTTCACGTGCAGAAGCTTCTCCCCGCCCAAATGGTGGACGGTGTAGCGGGCATCGGTGGTGCTGGCAGGCAGGCTTTTGTAGGAGACATAGACGGCATATTCGCCCTTTTCGGGGATGTCGGGGCGCCAGACGGCGCGGGGGGCATCGGCCTTGTCGGAGGTGACAGCGTCGGTCTTTCGGGCCGATCCCATCGTGAAGGGATTGTCTCCGAAGGCGTACACCTCCTTGGCATCGGCGAATCCGGTGCCGGCATCGGACCATCGGCCCGTCTCGCTGTAGCGACCCCGGCGGCGGACGGTCTCCCCGCGGGACCCGCTGAACGGCTCGTCGTTGTCACAGACGACCTCGCGGGTCTGGATATCCCGCTCCCGCGGGCACAGGACCACGGCGCCGGCGTTCTCCAGCATGGGCATGAGGAACGGGACCACGTAACTTTGCGTGAAGATGTCTTCCAGCGTGCGGTGATTGGGCGAGCGCTGCCATTCCCAGCGGTCGTTCTCCGCCTCGTAGTAGTAGCCATGGCTCTGCCAG
>DGHE01000150.1:0-310 GCA_002392525.1 Bacteroidales bacterium UBA3856
GGTCGAAGATATACGGAGCCATCTTGGGGTTCCACTTACGGGCCAGGTGGCCGAAGTGGGTGCCTGCTTCAAGAAGTTGTTCGAAATTTGTTCTAGACATGGGTTTTCGTTTGTCTTTGTTTTTAACTCTTTCATCAATCCGAAGTAGCAGTTCCTGACTGGTCTTCGGGATTTTTTCGCGGCCGGGCAATCCTTCTTGTAGCCTGGGAAGATTCTCATCCTCACCAGAGTCTCAGGATTTGATGAAAACCCGTACCGTGCTGACGTAACTCCAGTATTAACGTTTACTGAACTGGAAGCGACGACGTGC
>DGHE01000150.1:379-5589 GCA_002392525.1 Bacteroidales bacterium UBA3856
GGCTGACCGGGCTTCTTACGCTCAACTTCACGAGCGTCGCGGGTGAGGAAGCCGGCGGCCTTCAGCGTGGAGCGGTAGGCCTCTTTGTCCACCTCGCACAGGGCGCGGGCGATTCCGAGACGAACGGCTTCGGCCTGACCTTTGGTACCACCACCTACGAGGGTGACCTTGATGTCAAACTGGCCTGCAGTACCGGTGACCTCGAGGGCCTGGTTGGCGATGTACTGAAGAGTTTCCTCTTTGAAGTACTCCTCCATGGCGCGGTCGTTGATGACGAACTTGCCGTTACCGGGTACTACATAAACACGAGCGACGGCTGATTTACGTCTTCCAAGGGCGTGTTTCTGTTCCATGTGCTCTGTTTAGATTTCGTTAAACTTAATGGTCTTGGGGTTCTGTGCCTGCTGTTTGTGCTCAGGACCTGCATAGATGTACAGGTTGTTGATGAGCTTGTCGCCGAGACGGGTCTTCGGCAGCATTCCGCGCACAGACATGCGGATGAGTTCCTCGGGGCGGGAAGCCATGATGTCGCGGGGAGTGGAGAAGCGCTGGCCACCCGGATAGCCGGTGTAGCGAACGTAAACGCGGTCGGTCATCTTCTTGCCGGTCAGACGGATCTTGTCGGCGTTGACGATGATGACGTTGTCACCACAGTCCACATGCGGGGTGTAGCCGGGCTTGTTCTTGCCACGCAGCACGAGAGCCACGCGGGAAGCCAGGCGACCGAGCACGAGGTCGGTTGCATCAATGACGAGCCACTCCTTGTTCACAGTTGCCTTGTTCAGGGAGACTGTTTTGTAGCTAAGTGTGTCCACTGTCTTGATTATTAATGGTTTAACATAAAAATTGCGATCCCCCTACAATGAGAGGGACCGCAAAGGTAGTTATTTTTTGGGAGATTACCAAATATTAGAAGGGCAGGGCATCACTGGACCAGCTCAGGTTGCTGTTGGCCGTGAGCGGATAAACGCCATAGGCAGAGTCGGCAATATTGTTGCCGCTTCCCTCGGTGAAATTCCAGGCAGCCAGGAGGTTGAAGTTGTCGTCGTCGGGGCTTGCCACGTTCATATTGGAAGCAATCTCCGTGGCCGTGCGGGCCACATTCCAGACGCGCAGGTAAGCCATAGAGCCCAGGAAGTTGCGCTTGGGCTGGCCGGCCGCGCCGATGATGAAGGAGAACGGCAGATCCCACTTGGCGCCCACGCCGTTAAGCTCGATGGCATGGTCTTCAGCGTCGTTGGAGGCCACTTCCACGCCGTCTACATACAGGCGGGCTTTTTCAGCACGCTTGTAAGTAGCGGCAATGTGGTGCCACTCGCCGGTAGACATATTGGTAGCATAGGTGACCTTCTTTTCGTTGTATTCACCATTGGCCTTCTTGGTACCGCCATAGACCAGGTTAAGCTGGCTGCCTTCGTAGCGGAGGAGGAAGATGCCTTCCGTTCCCCAGAGGACGCGGATATTGTCTCCGCCGCCGGTGAGGGAAGAAGGCTTGAACCAGCCTTCCAGCGTCACCTCGTCCTGCACGGCATCGCTGTCGCCAAAGGTATTCTGCAGGTACTGGCCCTGGGCGTCAAAGTTCACGCTCACTCCACCTGTACCCGGATCGGGCGTGGGAGTGGTGCCGCCTTCGGTGTCGATGATGGCATAGTCGCCGGAGAAATCTTCGCCATTGTATCCCAGGATGACGATATAGCGGCCGTCCGGGCCGCCCCAGCTTTGGAAAGTAGCGGGTACCTCGCTCTGGATGTTGTACGAAGGCGCAGCATCGGCCATGGCAGCGAGCGTGCTCTTGAGCGTAGTTCCCTGAGGCTTCTCATCGGTAGCTGTAGCATAGAACGAGGCTGCGTCGCAGGCGGTGACGGTAATGTTGACAATGGTGTAGCCCCACCGCTCAGTCACTTCCTTGGTCGCTGCCCACGTAGCGGAATGGTCGGTCAGAGTAATGTTGTTACCGGTTACGGTCACATGGATGGAGGCTTCGATATTATTGAAGGTAGCGATGATATCTGCTTCACCTTCTGCAACGGCGGTAACAGTATAGTAAGATTCATAGTACAAGCTGAGCTTCACCACAGACTCATCCGAGGACTTGAAGCTGATGCTGCCCGTATCGGTGCAGTCATCCGGGAGGAGTTTGGCGCTGAAATAGCTCAGGCTCTTGCCTTCCTTCAGGGTGATTTCCGGGATTTCGTCATCGTACCAGCCCTGGGTAAACTTGATACCGGTAGCGTGTACGGGATCGGGCTCGCGAGCGGTGAAGTTGTAAACAACGTATTCGCCGGTAAACTCAAACTCTTCGTCGTAAGCAAGGAGGTAGGCTACAGCCTCGCCTTTCTCGGAATAGTTCGCAGAGAACTGCTCTCCCTTCTGGAAAAGGCCTTCCGGGCTCTGTCCGGCATCCTGCTTTTCCGTTACCTGCTCGTACACGGCGTTGGAAATGGCTTCCACACCATCAAACTTGGAGGCCTCCACAATGCCAAAATAAGCGAACTCGCCGTCAAAGCCAGCGACGGAAACCTCTTCGTGGGAGCCGGTAATCTTACCCTGCCAGTTCTTGTCCCACTTGGGCGTATCGGTAACCGTCCAGGCATCGGCGCGGTCCACCAGCTTAATCTTGTCGGCCACCGTCACCTTGACGGTAGCGGTGAGATCGTCCTGCCGGGCAGTGATGGTGGCTTCGCCCATGCCCACGGCCTGGATATAACCATAGCTCACCACGGCCACCTTTTCATCGGAAGAGGTCCACTCCAGCTTGCGGGCGTCGGTGGTGTTCTCCGGGAGAAGGGAAGATTTAATATTGGCGGCGCGGCCCACAAGGAGCGACACCTCCGTCTTATTGAGCACTATCTCGGTAGCGGGAACGCGCTCGGCGAATACATTCACGAGGGCGCTGGCCGATACGCCGTCCACGGAAGCGGTAATGCTGGCCACACCCTTTGCGAGAGTAGTCACCTTACCGCCGGCATCGACAGTAGCCACAGTCTCGTCGGAGGACTTCCAGGTTATGGTTCCGGCCTGGGCATCTTCCGGCTTGAAGGCGGCCGTGAGGGACACTTCCTCCCCCACTACCACGTAGTTGGTCTTGGGAGTGATTTCCAGCCCCTGAACCTTTGCGGCCACGTTTTCCGGCATAGGGAGCGGGTTGGAGGTATTGGCCAGCTCGGTCTTGCTGCAGGAATAGAGGCCCATGACTGCCACCAGGGTGGCAAAAATCATCTTTTTCATATAGTTTTAATGTCTATTCAATTGTTCCTTTGATTTGGAGCGGAGCTACGGGAGCTCCGTCAACGCTGATGGTCAGTGTTTCCGTCACGGCACTCCCCCGGCGCTTCCACAGCGCATTGTACTCTCCGCGAAGGTCTTCGCGGGAGTGCGGAGCCAGCGTCTGGGGGGCGTAGAGCTTCACGCGGGAGGAGGAGGCCCGTACCTCAACCTTCACTTCCCTGTCCGTGTCATTGTAGAGCGGGATGGAGAACACATAGTCTCCGAAGCCGTCCCTGGAAAGGACATTGACGGAAGTGTCGGTACGGAGGCCGCAGCCCAGATTCTCGGCATAGCGGATCTCGCCTTCGGAAGCATCGCGCAGCACATATCCCTTGACGGATATGGAGCTGAGCACGGTATTTTCACCGTCGGAGCTCACAACCGTAAGGTGGCGTGTCTGGGAACCATACAGGCTCCTGGGGTCAAAGACCGCCGTGAGGACGGCCCTGGCGCCGGGTGCAAGCACACGCCTGTTCACCTCGCCGGTAAAACAGCCGCAGCCCGAGTGAATCTCCAGCACGGTGACGCTTTTCCCGGAAACATTCTCAAAAGGGTAACGGAGCGTAATGGCACCGCTGTCAAAGCGCACCGTATCCACGGCCTGTTCCGCGTTTTCGAAGCGGAGCAGACGGCCCTCCTGCGCCTGGGCCCCCACAGTAGTAGCGAGGCCCAGACCAAGGAGCAGCGTTATGATACGGCTTTTATCCATTATTCGGGGCAACGGATGTTGGCGGGAGTGTAAGTGACGCTGCCGTGGGCATAACCGTCAAAACCGTTTCCGGTGAGGTCCTTGCCGCGGTTCTCGTCATCCAGCTTCCAGTAACCGAGGAGCTTGTTCTCCTGGGCTTCCTTCACAGGGTCTGCGATGGAGCACTGGCCGTTGATGAGCTCGGTGGGGCTCAGGAGACGGCCCCATACGCGGGCTTCGCTCACCTGGCCGTTCAGGTATCGGCCTTTCTCGGACATGCCGATCGCGAACTTGGAGTTGTACACCTTACCCAGGTTGATACCCTTGCCACCCATGGGAGTGGAGCTGTCCAGCACACCGTTGACGTACAGGTCGCAGGTCTGCTTCACGCCATCGGCCACAACGGCAATGTGATACCACTTGCCGGTGTCAAAGTGAGCCTTGGAGGTGATGGACACACCCTGACCGGCCAGCTGGAGCTGGTTGGGGTCGCAGGAGATGTCGCCAAAACGCAGCAGGAAGTTCTCTTCCACGCCGATGAGGGAGGAAATGAACGGATTGGAGCCGGCCCAGCTGTTGGCTTTCACGCGGATTTCCATGGTGCAAACCTCCAGCTGCAGACGGGGATCGTTGACGGTGGTGGGCATCTCGAAGTAGGAACCGCCGGGCAGGTTGGCGGCCGATGCATACACATAGCCGCGGATCACGACATAGGCATACTCCTGTCCGGGGATGCTGCCC
The DNA here is from genome assembly GCA_002392525.1 of Bacteroidales bacterium UBA3856. The sequence goes on from DGHE01000150.1 coordinate 5,076, forward strand.
AGCGTGGAGTCGGAGCCGGTAATCTTGAGCGGCAGGCAGTAGATGACGCCGTTCTTGAATCCGTCAATGTTCACGTTCATGCTCACGGGCAGGGAAACGGCCGTACCGGCCTTGATGACGGCCGTCTTGGTATCAAGGGTATAATTGGACTCCGGAAGCATCCAGTAATTGGTGCCGTTGGCCTTGTTGAAGGCGCCCAGCACGGCGGCGGAGTCGCGGACCGGCTCAAAGGAAACAGTCACGTCCTTGTCCACCTTCACAGAAGAAGCCAGCGTGAAGGTAACGGGGCCGGACTCTTCCAGGAAGGCCGACATTTCTCCGGTCGAGGAGGCACGGAAGGCGACGACGCCATTGTCATACAGATGCTCGGAGTAGAGGATGCTCTTCTGGCAGGAGGCCATCATGGAAAGGGCGGCCAGCGCTATGATAAACTTTTTCATACTCTTTATTCTCCTTTATAGTATTCTACCTTTTGCTGGGCACGGATGCCCATGATGTGGTGCTGGTAGCGCAG
>DGHE01000150.1:5713-12415 GCA_002392525.1 Bacteroidales bacterium UBA3856
CCGCCCTTGTGGCCATACTGCTGGCCGCAGGTGGAAGGCTGGAAACCGGCCATCTGCTCCAGGACGCCGCAGCCATTGCCGTATGTGTCACCCACATTCTCGGTAACGATAATCTGGGCGGGGACCCAGCCGTTTTCGCGGTTGAGGTTGGAGCCGAAGTCACTCTGGGTGGCCTGGCTGGCTCCGCCCAGTCCGCCGTACTTCTGATAAACCCAGAAGTTGCAAAGGGGAGCGAAGTCGGCCGATCCGGCACCGGAGTTGCGGTCAATGATAAGGAGGGTCTCAGGGTTGGCCGACTTGGGGCCGATGAACTGGGCCAGGTACTTCACGAAGGTAGCAAAGCAGGTGCCGTCGCTAAACGGCTCTCCGTTGCCCATGGGCTCGTAGTCCAGGTCGTAGCCGTCCAGACCGTACTTCTCAATCTCGTCCAGGATGGGCTTGGCGGCATAGATGACCCACTCGGGGTAGTTGCCGTTCTCGTCCACGGTCTTGTGGGCGGCGGCATCGGCGGCACAGGCAGCCGAGCCGGCGTCACGGGCGGCCGATTCCAGCTCCTGCTCGGTCATCTTGCCGGAGATGACGCGGCCCATGTTGTCGTACTTGTACTTTTCGTAGGCCTTCATGAAGGAAGGAACCTCGGCCTCCATCACCCAGGAGTTGTTCTCCAGAAGACGGGTGATGCGGCAGCCCACGAGTTTCATGCCCTTCACCTGCTGGCAGGCCTTCATTTCCTGGTAGTCCAGGGAGCCGAACTTGGGAACGCCGCCCCAGAGGTTGATCACATCCACGGAGTCGGGGATATCGGCAAAACGGAAGGCCATGGAGCCGTAGTCGGCGAAGAAGATATAGGAGATGCTGCGAGCGGCGATGCCGTCCTTGTCGAAGGCAGCCTTCTTCCACTCGCGCAGGTTCTGGTAGTAGGTCTCGTCACCAATGGCATTCACGGTACCGGTACCCTGGATATAGGTAGCCCAGGGTTCCACCGTATGAATGCCGGAGGTGCGCTCTACGGAGATGGGCTTCACGTCCTTGTTACAGGAAGAGAGAACCAGCGCGGCGCCCATCATCAGTATATAGATTGTCTTTTTCATTGCTGTAAGGGTTACTTTTTATCCCACCAGAGCTGGGTGCCGCCGTTGTCGCCGGCGCCGCTCTTGGCTTCGCTGTCCAGAAGGGTAATGGCCTCGGTCACGGCCGCATTGTTGGCCTGGAACTCGGAGGCAGGATAGATGAGACGACGAATCTGCTTGTCGGTGTCGATGGTACCGCCAGAGCTGTTGGTGAGCGTAGGAATCACCTTGGGGTAGCCGGTGCGGCGGAATTCGGCCCAGGCCTCCATTCCCTCAGGGAAACCGGCGATGTACTTCTGGGTGATAATCTGCTCCAGGTGACCTTCGAAGCTGCTCTGGCTGCTCCAGGCAACCGACACGTCGGTAAGGTTGGTGCTGTAGCTGTTGCCGGCCGTAACGGCATCGGTGAAGCTGCCCACACCGGTGGTGGTGCTCAGGTAGGAGCCCACGCCCACGCCTCTGAGCTCGAAGCTCTTCTTGATACCGGCCTCATAGAGCTGACCGGCAGCGGCATCGTTTCCTTCGCGGAGGGCATGCTCGGCGCGGAGGAAGAAGCTCTCGGCACCGCTCATCCACATAAGGGGATCGTTGTTGGTGCAGTTGATGCGGGACAGAAGGGAAGACTTGGCGTAGTCGTCGCTGATGACCGCTCCCATGCGTACGCCGTGATACTGGCCGTCGGAGCCGGTGGTGAAGTAAGCGCTGCGACGGGGGTCGTTGTAACTGTTCATGTAAGTTACGATGGTGGCACCGGGTTTGGCATCACCGTCATTGAAGTTGTACTCAATGACATAGATGGGATATTCCCAGGCGCCGGAACCCGGATGCAGGGCGGCGTCCACCTCCAGGAAGCCTTCGGCGCAGGAAAGGGCCTTGGCAGCCTGAGCCTTGTACAGTTCCTCGTTGGCATAAGCTACGCGGAGAGCCAGGCGGAGACGGAGCGTGTTCGCAAACTGAATCCATTTTTCCACGTCGCCGTAGAAGACATTGTCGTAGTCGGCAAGGTAAGCGGAGACACCCTTTCCGAGGAGGTCTTCGAGAGCGGCGATTCCGCTATCCAGGTCTTCGAACATGGCGGCATACACTTCCTGCTGCTTGTCATAGGAAAGGTGGATGGCGCCGGTTCCCAGCTGGGTGTAGGGAATGGGGCCGTAGGCGTCGGTGACGCGATGCAGGGAAGCCACCTTGAGGATGTCGCCGAAAGCGGCATCGTAAGGGCTGGCCGCACGCAGGGCATTCAGCTGCGTCCAGGGAGCGATGGCACGGATGTAGGCATCCTCGAAGAGGGCCTTGGTCCAGCCATCGGCCACCAGATTGTACTCGTTGGTCTGGTGGAAACCGCTGTTGGAAGCGGCCTCGTAGTTGGAGAAAATGTTTCCGGTGAGGCCCTGGACTACCTGGTAGGAGGCAGAGCCGTACTCCTCCTCACCTCTCTGGTAGGAAGGAAGCACGTTGGCAATCATCTGGGCCACGTAGGAGCCGGTGCGAAGATTATCGTGCTCGAGCATCTCCTTGGTGGCCTGCTCGGGATTGGTATTGCGGTCGGTGAAAGACTTGGTGCAGGACACCAGGCTCACCATCAGGATCAAAACAGGAAGGATGGTCTTTTTCATTGCTGTATCCTCCATTATTTATTGTTCTTCTTACCGAACTTCACCTTCACGGAGAAGCCGATGTTACGGGTAGAGGGAGCCATGAACAGGTCGATTCCGGCGCCGTAGTTACCGGCGTTCGATACCTGCTCGGGGTCGAAGGGGGCCTTGCAGTAAAGGAGGGCCAGGTTGCGGCCCACCAGGGAGACGTTCAGGCTTTCGATCCACTTCACGGCCTTGCTCACAGGGATGTCGTATCCCAGGGAGAGCTCGGCCAGGCGGATGTTGGTCATGTCATAGACATAGTAGGCGCCCAAGGCGTCGGTGCCGGTAGGGCTGGCAATGGTCTGCCAGTAGTCCTGGCCGCTCACCTGGTAGTAGTTGCGGGCGTTGCCAAAGATGTCGGCGGGGGCAAAGTTGAAGCCCTCTTCGCGGCCCTGGAGGGTCTTTTCGGTGACGCCGAAGCCATCCATGGCAGCCTCGGTGAGGGAAACGCCCACACCGCCCTTGCGCATGGTGAACATGAAGGCCAGGTTCAGGCCCTTCCAGCTAAACTGGTTGCGCCAGGAACCCGTCCAGTCGGGGTTCACGTTGCCGGCATACCACATGGTGTCGGGCGTGCCGTCGTTGGGGGCCTTGTACATGACGCCGCCCTTGTCGGAAGGCGTTACGTACGGGGTGCCATCGGCATTGGTGGCCAGGCCGGAGACGTACATTTCGCCCACGGGACGGCCTTCGATGAGCCACATGGTGGCGGCGGAGGTTCCGCCCACGTTCTCGCGGGTGCTCACGTAATGCTCGCTGCCCATGGTGTAGTCCAGCATCTTCACCACCTTGTTGGTGTTCTTGGTCCAGATGAGGTTGGTGGTCCAGTTGAAGTCCTTGAAGAAGTCCTTGGAGAACTGGGCGGAGAGCTCAACACCGGAGTTGTCCACCTGGCCGGCATTCACGTAGAACACGCTGGAGCCGCTGATGGAGGTGTTGGTGGGAGTGAAGACCTGGTTGTAGGTGGAGGAGTGGTAGTAGGTTCCGGCCAGCTGGACCAGGCCCTTGAACAGGCGCACATCGGCACCCACTTCCCAGGAGCGCGTGCGCTCGGGCTGGAAGTCGGGGGCGGGGAACCAGGTATTCAGGTTGGGGATACCGCCTACCACGGCGTAGGTTTCGTTGAGGATGAAGCGGTTGACAGGGTTACCTACCTCGGCGTACGAAGCACGCACCTTGGCATAGGGGATGATGTCGGACTTTTTCTCCAGCATCTCGGTGATGAGCCAGGAGGCACCTACGGAAGGATAGAAGAAGGGCTTCACCTTACCGTCCGATGCCATCTGGGAAGACCAGTCCTCGCGGGCGGTCGCTTCCAGGAAAAGGAAGTTCTTGTAACCTACGTTGAGGGTGCCGAAAACGGACTGCGTCTGGTCGCGGAAGGTGTCCTTGGACTGGGCCTTCCCGGTTTCCATGTTGGTGAAAGTGAACAGGTTGGCTACGCCCAGCAGGTCACCGCCCAGAGTGGTTCCGCGGTAGAAGTAGTCTTCGATGGAAGCGCCAAGGGTAGCATTCAGGGACACCAGGGCGTTTTCGCCAAAGTTCTTGTGGAAGTTCACAAGTACATCACCGTAAGTCTGGGTGGTCTTCTGGTCGCTGTACTTGTAGCGGCCGTACTTGCCGGCGAACAGACCGTTGGAGGAAGCATGGTGCTTTTCCTCGGCGATGGTGCCGTTATGGTCGGTACGCACGCGGGCCTGGACGTCCAGCCAGTCGGTCACGTCATAGGAAACGGAACCGCCCAGGATGAAACGGTTCTTCTGGGCCGTGAACATGTTGCGGTTGATGGTCCAGAAGGGGTTCTGCATGGACAGCTGGTTGGTGTTCCAGTACTGGACCGGGAAGTTACGGGCTGCATCGTAGCGCTCGTAAACGGTATAGGCATACAGGTTGTCGCTGGGGCTCATGAGGTAGAGCGGCACCAGCGGGTTGTGGTACAGGCCGCCGGAGAGCATGTTCTGCTCGTTCACACGCACGAACATACCCAGCACGCTCATGTGCAGCTTATTGTTCAGGTAGTCGGCCGTGTGGCGGAAGGTAGCGTTGAAGCGGTTGTAGTTGTTGTTGGGAACAATGCCGCGGGCGTCGGAATAACCAGCGCTCAGGTAGGTGGAGGAGTGCTCCTTGCCGGCCGATACGCTCACGGAATGGGCAGAGTTGTAGCCGGTCTGGAAGAAATCACGGATGTTCCAGGTGGGAGCAGACTCCAGTTTGGAGCCCCAGGAAGCGTAAGCGCCGGCCTTGGCGCCGTAGCTGGTCTGGCGGGCCGGAAGCATCAGCGGGGAGGAGAAGGTTGTGTTGTTGGAATAACTCACATGGAAGCCTTCCTCACCGGTACGGGAGGTGAGCATGAGGATACCGTTGGCAGCCTTGTAACCGTAGAGGGCGGCGGCCGATGCACCTACGAGGGCGCTCATATCGGCAATGTCCTCGGAGTTGAGCATGGACATACCGTCACCGGAAAGGCCGGAACCGGAATAGATGCTCCAGGAGTCTCCGGGCTTGGTGGTGCTAAGAGTGGGAAGCGGAATGCCGTCCAGTACATACAGGGCGTTGTTGTTGCCGCTGATGGACTTGGCACCGCGCATGACCACCTTGGTCTCGGAACCGGCGCCGGCGGCTGTTTCATTGATCTGCACGCCGGCGATCTTGCCGGAGAGGGAGTTCACCAGGTTGGCTTCGCGGGTGACGAAGACTTTCTCGTCCAGTTTCTGGACATTGTAGGTAACGGCTTTTTCCGCGCGCTTGATACCGAGGGCGGTTACTACCACGCCTTCAAGGACGGTGGCGTCCTCGGTCAAAGTGACATTGATTACCGTGCGTCCCTCGATGTCAATGAGCTGGTCCACCATTCCAATATAGGAATAGCGGAGCTGTTTGGCATCCTCGGGAACGGTCAGTGAGTAGTTTCCGCTGACGTCAGTAATGGTACCGATGGTACTCTGGCCTTCAACGACTACACCTGCCCCGATGAGCGGTTCATTGTTCTGATCCACCACCGTACCGGTAATGATACGGCTGCCGCTCTGGCCAAAAACCAGTGCCGAGAAGCAGAACAAAGATGCAACCACGAGGCAAACCTTACGTAAGCTGTTGTTACACATTGGATAAATGATTGGTTAATATAAAAGTGTTTCGGTTTAGCATTATAACCGGGGCGCAAAGATAGTATTTAATTTTCAAATGCAAAAACATTTTAGCAATTATTATTTATTATTATTATACACTAATAATGCAATAATTCATAATTAGAACCAGGGAATAAATTATCAATCAACACGTACAAACTGTACAGTTTACCACGAAATCTCGTCCGCAAAAATCCCAAAAATGAAAAAAGCCCTGCTAAAACAGCAGGGCCTCTCAATAGAGCTATCTTCAGGAAAAACTAAGCATAATTCCCGGCAAATCCTGCTTTTGTTCGTAAGTGAAAAAGCACTACCTTTGCGCCATGAAAATCGGAAACATAGATTTAGGGATGAGGCCGGTGACCCTAGCGCCCATGGAGGATGTCACAGATGCCAGTTTCCGCATCCTTTGCCGGGAAGCGGGCGCGGCCATGGTGACTACGGAGTTTGTCAGCTCCGACGGCCTGGTGCGGGACGTGAGCAAGACCATTGCCAAGATGCGCACGCTGGAGGAAGAGTCTCCCGTAGCCGTGCAAATCTACGGCAGCCTTCCCGATGCCATGGTGGACGCCGCCAGGATGGCCGACAAAGCCGCCGAACTGGCTGGTGGTCACGGGGCCGATATCGTGGATATCAATTTCGGCTGCCCTGTCTCCAAGATTGCCGGCAGGGGCGCAGGCAGCGGCATGATGAGAGAACCCGATAAGCTGGTCGCCATCACCGAAGCCATTGTCAAAGCCGTTCCGGACAAGCCCGTAACCGTCAAGACCCGTCTTGGCTGGGACGACCAGTCCAAAATCATAGTGGAACTAGCCGAGCGCCTGCAGGATGTGGGCATTGCCGCCCTCACCATCCATGGCCGCACCC
>DGHE01000150.1:12476-17510 GCA_002392525.1 Bacteroidales bacterium UBA3856
ACCCGCTGCCAGATGTACAAGGGCGAGGCAGACTGGACCCTCATCGGCGCCGTGAAAGAGAACCCCCGCATGCACATACCTATAATAGGTAATGGAGACATCAACAGTGCACAGAAAGCGAAGGAAGCTTTTGAGCGCTACGGCGTAGACGGCATCATGGTGGGCCGTGCCAGCTTTGGACATCCCTGGATCTTCACCGAAATCCGGCACCTCCTGGACACCGGCGAGGAGCTTCCACCCATGAGCGTGAAAGACCGCGTGGCCCTTGCCAAACGCCATTTCCAGCTCTCACTGGATTTGAAAGGACCCGTTACCGGCGTGTACGAGATGCGTCGCCACCTCAGTTGCTACTTCAAAGGACTCCGGGACTTCAAAGATACCCGCATCAAACTCGTCACTTCCAAAGATCCGGAGGAAATCATGACCACCCTGGACTACGTAGCCCAGCGCTGGGGTGAGGAAACCCCCGAAGTGGAAGGCGTGTACGGACTGTAATCCCCTTCCACTTGATGATAATCCCCCAAAAAGTAGTATATTTGCAAAAATTTTAATAAGTCTATGGAAAGGAAAATCAATACCATCGGCGTACTTACCTCGGGCGGTGACGCCCCGGGCATGAACGCCGCCATCCGTGCCGTCACGCGCAGCGCCCGCGCCCACGACATCAACGTCATCGGCGTCATGCGCGGTTACTTCGGCCTCATCGAGAAAGAATTCGTCAAATTCACTTCCTCCAGCGTTTCCAACACCATCCAGCGCGGCGGTACCATCCTCAAGACGGCCCGCTGCACGGCATTCCTCACCCCCGAGGGCCGCAAGAAGGCCTACGAAAACATGGTGGAGGCCGGCATCGACGCCCTGGTGGTCATCGGCGGCAACGGCTCCCTCACCGGAGCCCAGCTCTTTGCCCGTGAGTATGACCTTCCTATCATCGGCCTGCCCGGAACCATCGACAACGACCTCTATGGCACGGACTCCACCATCGGGTACGACACGGCCCTCAACACCATCGTGGACTGCGTGGACAAGATCCGCGACACCGCCAACTCCCACGACCGCATATTCTTTATTGAAGTCATGGGCCGCGATGCCGGCTTCCTGGCCCAAAACAGCGCCATCGCTTCCGGTGCCGAGGCCGCCATCATCCCCGAAGGCAAAACCGACGTGGACCAGCTGGCCGAGTTCATTGAACGGGGCAAGCGCAAGAGCAAGAACAGCGCCATCGTGCTGGTGAGCGAAGCCCAGAAAGACGGTGTAGGCGGTGCTTTTTACTACGCCGACCGTATCAAGAAGGAGTACCCCCAGTTTGACGCCCGCGTTACCATCCTGGGCCACCTGCAGCGCGGCGGTTCACCCACCGCTTACGACCGCATCCTGGCATCCCGCATGGGATACGCCGCCATCGAGGCTCTCCTGGAAGGCCAGCGCAACGTGATGATCGGCATCAAGAACGACGAAATCGTCTACGTGCCCATCTCCCGTGCCATCAAGATGGACAAGCCCATCAACAAGGAACTGATCTCTGTCCTTAACGTTCTTTCGATGTAATGGATTTCATCAGCGTTTCCGTAAACGCTGCATCTTCCTCCGGCGTGAGGAACGTTGCCTCGATAGGCAGATAGAAAAGACGCTTACGCACATCTTCGGGGATATTCTTACAATCCCGCAGGCGCTGGGCGTCTTTTTCTGTTGTCATGAGGCAGGCGGTAGGGTTGGCCTTCACGGCAGCGGCGATGCTGCGGATGTCGGAGGAGGTGAAGCGATGGTGGTCCGGGAACTCGAGTTTCTCCACCATCTTATAGGTGTCCGAGATGTACATCCTCAGCTGCGCATTGTTGGCGATGCCGGAGACCAGCACCAGCCGTTTGGAGTAAATATAGTGGGGGTCGGCCTCCGGGAAAACGGGCTCCGGAGGACAGTAGCTCACGGTGGTGAAATACAGCTCCTGATCTTCCCGGAGGTTAAGGCGGCTGCGCCATTCTCCCCGCTCTACCTGGTCAAGCTCGGCCGGGCTCTTGGATACGATGACTACCTGGGCGCGCCTCAGCTGCGAAGGAAGGTCTCTCAGATGTCCCCAGGGCATGAGGCGGTCTTCGAAGATGGGGCGGTTGTAATCTACGAGCACAATGTTCAGCGTGGGACGGAGGCGGCGGTACTGGAAGGCATCGTCCAGGATGATGAGGTCCACGCCGCTGAGCTGCTCGCATCCATGAATGCGGTTCTTGTCCACCGCCACGGTCACCATGGGGAACTTGCGGGCCATCTGCAGGGGTTCGTCTCCCATCTGGCGGGCCGATGCATCTGTCCCGGCCACCTGGAAGCCATGGCTCTTGCGCTTGTATCCGCGCGAAAGGACGGCCAGCTGGCGGGAACCCCAGCTGTCACTTCCCAGCAGCTTCCTCAGGATCATTTCCGTATGGGGCGTCTTTCCCGTACCGCCAACGGTAATGTTTCCCACGCAGATGGTGGGAACGTGGGCTTCATGGGATTTCTTCCAGCCCTTGTCGTACATCAGGTTCCGAAGGGCCAATACCAGCTTATAAATCATAGCTTCTCGTTTAATTTAACTTTCCAGCACGCGGTTCTGCACGCGCACGGATTCGTCGTGGATGGCGGTCATGATGGCCGTGATGGCATCGGCCGATATCCCCAGCGCAGCGCCCCGCTCCACCATGTCGGAGAGCACCTGCTCCCATCGGCCTGCCTGGAGGATGGCCACGTTATGCTCCTTCTTGTACTGGCCGATGGCCTGGCTCACGCCCATGCGGTCCTTCAGGAGTTTAAGGAGGTTTTCGTCGATGACGTCGATGCGGGCGCGAAGGGCGTCGATCCCCTCCTTGTAGGCCTCGTTCTCGGAGGTGTTCTCACGGATGACAAGGCTCTCCAGGAGTGTCTGGAGGTTCTGGGGAGTGAGCTGCTGTTTGGCGTCGGACCAGGCGCAGTCCGGGTTGCAGTGACTTTCTACCATGAGGCCGTCCAGGCCCAGGTCCATGGCCCGCTGAGACAACTCCAGAAGGTACTTACGGTCACCGGCCATGTGGGAAGGGTCGGCAAAGAAGGTCATCTGGGGGTAGCGGGTACGCAGCTCGATGGCAATCTTCCAGCCCGGATCGTTGCGGTACGGGATGCTGGCCGATGTGGAGAACCCGCGGTGAATCACGCCCAGCTTCCTGAGGCCGGCGCGGTTCAGGCGCTCCAGGGCGCCAATCCACAGGTCCAGGTCCGGGTTCACGGGATTCTTCACCAGAACGGGGATGTCGGTGCCTTCGAGGGCATCGGCAATCTCCTGCATGAGGAAGGGATTGGCCGATGTGCGGGCTCCCACCCAAACGATGTCCACCCCGTACTTGATGCACTCCAGCACATGCTTTTCGGAGGCAACCTCGGTGCACACTTTCATGCCCAGTTCCTGCTTCACGCGGCGGAGCCACCTCAGGCCCTGCGTACCCACGCCCTCAAAGGAGCCCGGGTGTGTACGCGGCTTCCAGATGCCGGCGCGGTAAACATGGATGCCAAAGTCATTGAGACCCTTAGCCGTTTCCATCACCTGCTCCTCGGTCTCGGCAGAGCAGGGACCGGCAATGCACATGGGACGCGGAAGGGTGAAAAAGCCCCATTCGGTTCCGGGGATGATATCTAATTCGTGTGCCATAGTTTTGTCTTTCTGAGTGTTAGCGAAGAATCTTCTTGATCTTGTTGGCTTCTGTAATGAGTTCCCTGATCTTGTCTTCGTCGTAAGAAGCTACAGCTTCGCGGAAAGCTTTCATTTTTTCTATATAAGTGTCCATCACCTGCAGCACGTTGTCGTGGTTCTGGGTGAGGATGGGGACCCACATGTCGGCATTGGACTTGGCAAGGCGCACGGTACTGGAAAAGCCGCCGCTGGCCAGGTCGAAGATGTGTTTCTCATCCTTCTCCTTATCCAGCACGGTGAGGGCCAGGGCGAAGGAGGTGACGTGAGAAATGTGGGACACATAGGCCGTGTGCACATCGTGCTGGGCAGCGCGCATGTACAGGGGGCGCATGTTGAGTACCGCATACATTTCCTCAATCTTTCGGACGGCCTCAGGAGCACTTTCCTCACTGTCGCAGAAGATGCAGGCACGGCCGTCAAAGAGGCCGGGCTGGGCCGCCCAGGGGCCGCTGTACTCGGTACCGGCCATGGGATGCGTGCTCACAAAACGGCTGCGGCGCGGGTGATACTGCGTATCCCGGCAAATCTGCTCCTTGGTAGAGCACACGTCAATGACAATCTGGTTGTCACCGATCTTATCGAGAATTTGCGTTACCAGCTTCACGGCCGCACCCACGGGAACGGCCACCACAATGATATCGGCCTCCTTCACGCAGGTGTCGAGGTCTGTCACTTCATCGACCAGGCCGATGGTGAGGGCCGCCTGTGCCGCAACGGAATCCTTCTCCACGCCAAGCGTACGGGACGCGAAGCCCCTGCGCCTGAGATCCAGCGCCAGGGAGCCGCCGATAAGGCCAAGGCCGATAACTCCAACCGTGATGTGTAACTCGCTCATCCTGTGTCTTTTATAAGATTTCTCCCCTGCGATTTTTCGGGGGAGAAATCTTGTAATTCGTTAACTATAAATTACTTACAAATCACGCTAATTTTTTCAAGCGCCTTCGTAAGCGTGGGTACATTGGCGCAAAGGGAGATGCGCAGGTACTTGGCGCCGTTGCTGCCGAAGATGAAACCGGGGGTGAGGAACACACCGGCCTCGTAGAGGAACTTGTCGCTCCAGTCCACGGCCTCTCCGGAAGGGACATGGCCCCATACGTACAGGCCACCGGCGTTGTTGTCGTACTGGCAGCCCAGCACGTCCATGATCTTGCAGGCAACCTCGCGGCGGGCAGCATACTCTTTGTTGAGCGCCTTGTACCACTCGTCGCCTGAGTTGAGGGCCACTACGGCAGCCTCCTGGATACCGCGGAACATGCCGGAATCCATCTGGGACTTTACCTTGAGGACTTCCTTGATGACGGCAGCGTCACCCACCAGCATACCCACACGCCAGCCGGCCA
>DGHE01000127.1:0-463 GCA_002392525.1 Bacteroidales bacterium UBA3856
GCGGCTGGCGGGACGACAGCCAGGCCTTCACCATGCACTGGGACGACGGATACCCTGGCGAGGACTGCCTCCGCGTGAACGTGTGGACGTCGCGCATCAAGGCCGATGCCAGGATGCCCGTGATGGTATGGCTGCACGGCGGCGGCTTCTCCGAGGGCTCTTCCCAGGAGCAGGCCGGCTACGACGGCACCAATCTGGCCCGCGATCACGGAGTGGTGGTGGTGTCCCTGAACCACCGGCTCAATGCGCTGGGTTTTCTGGACCTGAGCGCCTATGGCGCCCGCTATGCCTATAGCGGAAATGTGGGCATGCTGGACATCGTGAAGGCCCTGGAATGGGTCCGCGACAATATTTCTGTGTTCGGAGGAGACCCGTCCAATGTGACTATCTTTGGCCAGAGCGGCGGTGGCGGCAAGGTAACAACCCTTATGGCCATGCCCTCGGCCAAAGGTCTCTTCCATAA